>NZ_CP028847.1:0-34352 GCF_003058325.1 Methylobacterium currus | reverse complement strand
CGAACCTACTTCTCTTGCGCTATGACGCGCTCGTTATGCGCGTCAATCATGATGATCTCGATTATGTCGTATAGATCTTCTACACCATACACAGTCGAAAGCTCTAGCAATGTCGCCTTTCCGGCGCTCACCGCGAAGCCTATCGAGCCTGGGACGTTCTGGTAATTCTTGAGACGCCGGGATTGTCTGGTTGGTGCGTCTGAGAGGGACCCGAGCGGTTTCCTTCTGTAAAAAAATCGATGTGCAGAGCCAGGATCTCCTTTCTCAGCTTGAGGCGGGTAACCACTTCCTCGATGTCATCCTCTTCCAGACGACGAAAAACCTGATGATTTCGCCGATCCGGACAGATTTGTACGCAGGCAAACATTTCGTCCATCAATGGTGCGACATCGTCATATCTCAGCGTCGTCAGTGCTTCGATGCCCATCCTGGCGAGCCCCGCCATGCCGGCACCCTCGACATCATCGGGGATCTCGGCGCCGGCGGTGGTGAGCGCCAGGAGCGCCTTCGCCCCCCACTTCTCCGCCTGGGAGGCCGGCATCTCCGTGATAAGAAAGGTCTTGCCGTTGTCGCGGTTATCGTCTTCGATGGTGATGTACTTCGTCTTGCGCGCCATTGTTTTATCCTTCTGTTCTATACCATCAGATGATTGAGTGGATAAGTTACGTTCTGGACGGGGCCACCCCTGAACGATCAGCCGATATGACCATGAACCATTTGCCTTTCGGCATTTCTGACTCCAGTTCATAAGTCATGTTGTAGATATTCCACGTACCGCAAGCAGGCGTCAGATCACTCTGAACTTGAATGGGATAACCGTAGTGGATGTTTGGATTAAATCTCGCGGTAATCTCTACGCCCGCTTGGTTGAAGGCGGGGTATCCCACCATGCCCGTCTGCGGCGAGAGCAGAACGGCGCCGGCTTGGCGCGCAGTTCCTGATTTCCAGATCGCCAGGTTGTTGTTGTCGATGATCCACTGGACGCCGGCCATCTCGGCGAGTTGCTGCGCCTGGTCTCTGGCAGACCCTGAGAGGTACGGGTCCCTGACCTTCGCATCGACGTCGTTGCCCTCGAAGCGCAGTCCCATCTTCTGCGCCAGCTGGCCCATCACCTGCTTGACGTCGGCCGACCCCTTGAGGCTCGTCGGCTCGATCTTCTGCACGGCCTCATAGAGCCCGGCCGCAGCCGAGACGCGGAAGCAGACCGCTGGGGCGGCCCGCATGTCGGCCCAGGCCAGCGAGATCGTGCCGGCGAAGACGATCGCGGGTTGCTGGCCCTCCTCCCACGCCTTGACGGTGATGGAGTTCTTGCCCTGCGTCAGGATCTGCGTGCCGAGGGTGGTCAGCTGGTTCATCAGCGACAAGGGCAGGCCGTAGATCGCCGCCTCCATCCGGCCCATGTCGGCGCCGCCGGGCTTGGCGATCATGACCGAGGCGCGCAGGCCGGCATGCGTCTCGCCGGAGGCTCCGGGCACGGTCGTCAGGTTCGTCGTGTTGTTCTGCGCGGGCCCGAACTTGCCGGTGCCCAGCTTGAGCTCGAAGCTCAGGTACTTCCGCTTGAAGGCCATGCCGCCGCCCTTCAGCCCCGGGCCACAGGGGAGGCGCCGCCGCGGCCGTCGTCTCGGGCGGCGCCGTCGAGGACTGATCGCAGGGCCTGACGGGCGAAGGTGCTCACGCTCAGGCCAGCGCGCTCCGCGGCCTTGTTGATGTCGTCCCGCAGAGGGCGATCAACACGGATGTAGAGGTGAGAAGGGAACTTGCTACGCATGTTCTATGCCTGCCTGTGCAGGCGCAATACAACATGAGATAGATCAAATGTCTTGCGTCTCTAATGCATATCCCTACTGGTAGCAGATTGTTTGATTGATTGCTTTTGTGATTAAATTTGGTTTATTTCAGTTTTTTGTTAGAGGCGAGGCATGCCGCTGGTGCAACCCGTGCCCCGCCTCAAATTTCAGCGCTGATCGGGAAGTCTGAATTTCCAGAACGACTGGATATATCCAAGCCTGGCAGATTTTTCATGCTCAATAAAAGATAAATAACTGTGAGGATTTCTATTCCCCGATATCTCGCTTTCTATTCTATAGAATATATAATTGATAATATATGCGTATTTCTCATCGTCTAATTCTCTGAATTTTTCGTATCCGCCGCCGTATATTTCTTCTTCGCTTTTTATTTCTGTTAGAACGTCCATCAAAATATTAGCAAGTTTATTATCTTCTGTAAGAGTTGCAATATAAAATCTGAAGTTCTGACTTATGCTTTGTTTAGCCTTCTCGAAAGCTGCATCTGCAATCTTCTCCGCATCTATGATTTCAAAGCTCTTCTCTAATCTGTTCTCGACTTCTTCGCTCACAGTGCGGCCACTCTCAGCGGCGGCGGCCTCAATGCGCTCGCGCAGGATCGGGCGAGTTCGGAACTTCAGGTTCGTCGATTTCCGATCTTCAGCGGGTAGCGCGGGGCGCCCGCGCCTCCGTGAGGCTCCTTCGTCACTGTTCGTCATCGGCATCCCTTTTCCGTCCCACGAATATATGACCTCTCAATCGGGCGCAACAACGGTTGCCTTTCAGCGTTTGCCGTCATATCAATTCATGACCCCCGATTGGGGCGCATTTCGAAGGTGCGCGGATGAGCGACGATCTCGACAAGCTGCTGAGCCAAGCCATGGTCGGGCCCGCGCTCGCCTTTCGCGTCCTGAACATCAGTCCCAGCGCCGGCTACCGAGCGCTCGCATCGGGCGAGATCCCGAACGTGAAGGTGGGCGGCCAGTACCGCGTGCCGACCGCGAAGCTTCGCGAAATGCTCGGCCTTTCCGCGGCTCCGTCGAAGGCCGCCTGACTTCCCGCCGTCGGCGGGCGCGGCCTGCCGGCTCTCCGCAGACGCTCCGACGCGCAGAAAAAAGGCCCCGCAACGGGGTCACCGCGCGGGGCCTAAAGGTCAAAATCGCATGACCACAAATAGGCGCACAGCCGCTCGGCGGCAATCTATTTCGCTGCCCGCCCCCACGTCTGAAGTCTGGGGCGCCGACGACGCCCGCGAGATGCAGATCCGGATGGTGGCCCACCGCACCGGCCGCCCGATCGCTACCGCCGCGGCGCTCGCCGAACTGGCCTTCGCGCAGGTCGACCGCTGGGGAGCCCGGGCATGAGCACCACCCCCGCCTCCGGAAAGCTCACCCCCTCCGGCACCTTCCCGACGCCCTACGGCGTCGCCGTCCCGGTCTTCGAGCCGCCCGCGCCCGATCCGTCCGGCGAGGAACACGTGCTGTTCTCGATGGACGGTACGGCTACCTGTGCCGGAATTCACGATCCGGAGCAGCGTAGGCGCTTCATCGAGGAGGCGACCCGGACAGGGCGCTTTCCTCGGTTCGAGGATTTCGGTGGGCATGCGGTCCCACGGGTCCTGCTGCCGCGCCCGCGCGACCCTGCTTACCCGCGCATCCCGCAGGTCGAAGGCATGCCGGCCGAGGCCTGGATCACGGGCTTGATGGATCGGTTTCGGTGGTGCGACCGGGCGGAGTTCCTGGTGTCGATCATCGGCGAGAACCTCGACCAGATCGGCGCGGGGCGGGCGCTCGCGGAGGAGTTCTTCCCGATCGCCCTCTCCGTCCTGCTCACCGGGGCGCTCGAGCACGTGCCCGAGCCGGAGATCGACTGTCTTGAGGCAGCGGCGTTCTACGCCGTGAGCGAGCATGCCGAGTGGCGGGCCGCCGGCCTGCAATGGCTCACCCCGTTCCGGGAGACGTGGTTCCGGGACTGGCGCGACGCCCGCCCGTCCTACGCCCGGTTCGCCAGCCTCCTCACCCCGGTCTACGGCCTCCCGGCCTGGCTCGGCAGCGCGGAGGGCGCGCCGTGATCCACGTCCCCGCCGACTACGAGGTGGTCGTGACCCGCGACCAAAAGTTCGACGTCTCGGACGGCGGATGGGTGACCATCCCGAGGAAGCCCCCAGGCACAGGCTGGCAGATCGCCGACGCCAGCCGCGACCGCCACACGGTTTGGCGCCGCGTCAGAACGGATGTCGCCTTCACCCAGCTTGGGAAGGCGCATGGCAGTCGCTAACCCCCCAGACCTCCGGTCCATCGCCCAAGCCCTCGGGGGGAGGTTCACGGGCGCCAGGTCCTCGCCCCGGGCCCCGGGCATTCGCGCCAGGATCGCAGCCTGTCGGTGCGTCCCAGCGACGTCTCCCCGGGCGGCTTCGTGGTCCATTCGCACGCAGGCGACGACTGGCGGCTCTGTCGGGACCACGTTGCAACCGCGCTGGGGCTCGCTACCATTTGGCGGCAGCGAGAAGCTGACCCGACCGAGGTGGCGCGCCGGCAGGAGGCGCGTCGGCGCGCTGAGACGGCGGAACGGCAAGAGGCGGAGCGCCTGCGGAAGCGGGCCGGCGCGATGTGGCGCGAGGCCCAATGCCCGGTCGGAACGCTGGTCGAACGCTACCTGAACTCCCGAGCCCTCGAACTGCCGCGCGACGTGGCCGGAACGGTCCTCCGCTTTCATCCGGCCTGCCCCTGGGGCAGGGCACGGCACCGGCGATGATGGCCGAGATCCGGTGCGTCCATACGGGTGAATTCCTGGGTGTGCATCGCACCGCCTTGACGGCAGACGGCCGCAAGCTCGGACGGAAGGTGTTCGGCTCGGCGGCCGGCGGCGGCGTCATGCTCGACCCGCTGGCCGCCGCTCGCCCGACTCTCGTTGTCGGCGAGGGGATCGAGACCTGCCTCGCCGGGCGGCAGGTCGGTCTGCGCCCAATGTGGTCGCTCATCAGCGTGGGCAACATCGGCACGCTGCCCGTCCTCGACGACGTGATCCGGCTGACCGTCCTGGCGGAAGTCGACACCGCCCCGAACCGGCCCAGCGCCGCGGCTTGCGAGAAGGTGGGCGCCCGCTGGCACGCCGCGGATCGGTCGGTCGATTTTCTCTTCCCGCCCGACGGCGCGAAAGACTTCAACGACGCCCTGATGATGCAAAGAGGTGCGGCCTGATGCGACCCGTTCGGCAGGCCGAGCCCTTCATTCGGGCCCGGCGCGAGACCTACGTTCCCCCCAACCAAGCGCGATCAGCCCCCAGCCGGTCCCGCAGCTCATCGAGCGCGACCGCCTCGAGATCGCCCCTGCGATGAGCACCGCACCAGCATTCCCTGTGGAGCACATGCCGCCGCTGATGCGCGATGCTGTGATGGCGCTCGAGGAGCACGTCCAGGCCCCGCGCTCGCTGTGCGCCCATTCGGTCCTGAGCGCCGCGATGCTGGTGTGCCAGGGCCTCGCCAACGTCGAGGTGGCGAGCCTGCCGAGCCCGCGTCCCCTGTCACTGTTCATGCTCGCTGTCGCCGTCTCGGGCGAGCGCAAATCGGCCTGCGACGACCTCGCGCTCGCTGCGGTCGCCAAGCACGAGGCCGAACTGCGGGTGCGGTACGAGGAAGATCTGCGGGAGCATCAGGCCGCGCACGCCGCCTACGAAGCTGAGAAGCGCAAGGTGGAGAAGGACACGAAGCTGTCCCACCCCGAGCGATATCAGCAGTTGCGGGACCTGCGCGAGCCGCTGCCGCCGCTCCTGCCGGTGATTCGCGCAAAGGAGCCGAACCTTGAGGGGCTGCTGAACGTCCTGAACCAGGGCCGCGCCGCCATCGGCATCTTCACCAGCGAGGGCGGGCAGTTCCTCGGCGGGCATGGCATGACGGCCGAGACCAAGACCCGCACTGTCACTGGCCTGTCGGAGTTGTGGGACGCCGGCTCCGCCCAGCGCATCAGGGCGAAGGAGACGCTGTTCCTCAACGGCCGGCGCCTGGGCATCAGCCTGGCGGCCCAACCCCAGATCGCCTCGGGACTACTCGGTGACGAGTTGGCGAAGGACCAGGGATTCGTTGGGCGCTTCCTGGTGACCATGCCGGAGAGCACGATCGGGAAGCGCGTGATCCGCCCGACCGAACCGGCGGCGGATGGCCGACTGGCCGAGTTCCATCATCAGTGCCGGCGGCTCCTCAGCGCCCCGCTGCCGCTGCGCGAAGGTGCGCGGAACGAGCTCGTGCCGCCATCGCTCGGCCTGACGCCGGAGGCGTGGGGGGTGTGGCGAGCCTTTGCGCAGTCCGCCGAGGACGACTGCAAGCCCGGCGGGAGGTGGGTCCCGGTGCGCTCGGCCGCCCTGAAGATGGCCGAGAATGTCGCCCGGATCGCCGGCATCCTGACCCTGTTCCAGGATCCCGAGGCGCTGCGCTACGACCCGGATGCGGGGATCAGCGGCGAGACGATGGCGGCGGCCTGCGCCATCGGGATCTTCTATCTGACCGAGGCGCTTCGGCTCACCGGGCATGCCATCCTCGACCCGGAGACACGCGCGCAGAACGAATTAGCCGAATGGCTGAACGATAAATACAGCGGAAAGCTCATAGCTCCCAATTTTATACAAAGGTTCGGACCTAATCACTTGCGCTCAGACGCAGAGACAGTCCGCCGGCGCATTGCCGTTCTAGTTGGGTTTGGGCGCCTAGAAGCTGCCGGTAAACAGGAAATCGACGGAAAAAACTATCGCGAGACTTATCGCGTTCTTGAGCCGGAGGTGTAGCGTGTCCGACCTTCCGCTGTTCGACCCGTTCAGGGCCCTGGAGGAAGTGCGCCAAGAGGCCCGCGGAGAACTTTCGCAGAAACTTTCGCAACCGCCTGCGAGAGTAAAAATCCAATCAGATGAAGAGCTTACCCATACTTTCGCAACTCTCGCAACTTTCGCAGGGTCTGAACGCGCGGACCGACTCACGCCCGCCCGTGCGAATGATGTTGTATGTAAAAATTCTTCTTCTTCTTCAGATACATACGCGAGAGCATGGGATCCCGCTCAGGGTCCCGATCAATCTCGCGACACGACCCCTGCGAAAGTTGCGAGAGTTGCGACAAATTCACTAAGCTACGGACTTGATTGGGAAAAATCTGAAGCTGGGCCTGCGAAAGTTTCGTTGCCCATTCTGCGAGAGTGGCGGGCTGGTCTGAACCGACTGTCGCCGGATCGTATCCCCTGCCCGGACTATCGGCCTGAGGAGTGGGCCGCCGTGCTGGCGAACGCCTGGGGCTTCCTCGACAGGTTCGGGGCGCAGGCCGAGGCCCTGGGCTGGCAGACGCACGAGCTTTTCGGGGTCCACCTGACCCACGGGACGATCCGCGTCGATCACTGCGGCGCCATCGTCCTCGTCGTCGGCGGGCCAGTCCGTGCCGTCACGGCCGATGCTATCCGGTTCGAGCGCGTCACCTACCGCCGCCGGCCGCTCGCCCCTGTCGGGGTCCCGATCTGGGAGGCCGCGCGATGATCGCCCCCTGCGACCAGTTCGGACCCTGGCGGCCTGACATCACCGACGCCGAGCGTCTGGCCCGCCTGCGGTCCTTGCGCGCAATCGCGCACCTCACCCTCGGGCCTCGAGGCGAGGCTTTTGCCGTCGCTCTGCGGCTGTCCGAGCGCGACCCGGATCAACTCCCCGTCGCCCTTCGCGCCCTCGACGCCCTGGCGCCGCTCGACCGCCGCCAAGTGCTCGCGTCCTTCGCCAGCCTTCACCGTACCACTGCCTGAGGACCCCACATGCCCGTGCAATCCAAGCCCTGGACCAGCCCCGATGTGCGAGCGGCGGAACTCGCCCTCGACAAGCTCCTGTCCGCCATCATCGCCCACGATGCCACGCGGGATCAGGAGCCGCGCGGGCCGATCAAGGCGACGCCGTTCTGGTTCGTATCGCTGGATGATGCCGCCTTGGCGCAGGCGGCCTTTGACGAGCTGGTGCGCGACCCGATCCACTACGCCCTGCGCCATGGCGTGAAACGGCTCGGCCGGGAACTCCACCGGCTCGGCGGGCTCGACGCCATGAGCGCCGCAATCGACCGCGTTGCCGACATGGACCCCCGCCACTCCGGCCGGCGCGTGTCCATCATGGACAGCGCGTGGAACGGGATCGGCGAGGGCTCCGCCCGGTGGTGGAGCTAAGCCGATGCCCGGCACCCCCCGAAAGATATTCTGAGGAGGCCCCATGTCCGACACCCTGAAATCCCTGTTCGCGACCCCAGCGCCCGCGCCCCGCGACCGCCAGGAAGCTGCCGCCCAGGTCGAGGCCGACGCCCGCCTCGTCCCGGACGACGATCCGGCCGGGGCCCTGGTGGTCGCGATCGACGCCGGGTTGCGGTCGCTCATCGCGGCCGAGGCGCCGGAGCCGGTCACGAGCGCCGCCCTGCGCCCGCACGGCGTCGCGGTGCATCAGCTCGTCGGATCGATCCGCGGGATGCGGGCCGTCCTGCACAAGGCCGCGGGCCTGGATCCCGACCGGGCCGAAGCCCGCCGCGACATGCTGGACAAGGCGTGGCACGGCATCGGTGACGAGCGCGGGGTCTGGACGGCATGAGCGCCCCCGCCCGCAAACCGCAGGACCCGGCCACCATCACGGCCGGGCTCCTGTCCCTCGTCGTCGCCCTGGAGGGGATTCCCGCAGGCTCGCCGGCCGGCGCGGCCTACACCGCCGCGATCCGCCGGCGGGGCGAGGACCTGGCCGCCGCCGGTGGCGTCGAGGCGCTGCGCGAGGCCCGCACCGCCGCCATCGCCGCGGCGCCCGACCGTGTCGAGACCCGCGCCGCGCTAATCGATGCCGCCTGGGCCGCCGTCCCGGGCTGGACCGCCTGAGCCGAGAGGACCGTACTTCATGCCCGCCGGCCTCGACACTTTCGCGAAGGTTCGCGCCCTCCACGACCGGACCACCAGCCCGGGCGAGAAGGCTGCGGCCGCGGGCAGGATGGAGGCGCTGGCCCGCTCCGCCGGCATGACGGTCGCAGAGGCGGTGTCCAAGTTGGACGAGGCGGCGTCACGGCCGGCATCGGGCATGGACTGGGCCGCCTTCACCGAGGCGTTCAGGCGGGCCGATGCGGCAGGGAAGGCAGCCGACGCGCCGGAAGCCCCGTCCCGGCGCCGGGGGCTACCCATCTACGATCCGAACAAGGTGGAGCCCTGGCGCGACGTCGCCGAGCACTGCCTGCAGCTCGATTGGATCATCCCGAAGGCGCACGGCGGCAGGTTCCTGACGAAGGACGAGCGCGACCGGCTGAAGGTTATCGCCCGGCACCACGGTTCCGTCACGAACGGAACCGCCGATTGGATCGAGACAGTCCTCGCGCGATGCGACGAGGCGCGGAAGTCCTGGCGCGACCGGGGCAAGGGCGGGGTGCGCCCAGACAGGAAGGCGACCGAGAGCGACATCGAGAAGGCGGCGGAGCTCGTCGCCGCGGCGAAACGCCGGGAGGCGTCCAGATTGGACACCCCGGAGCCGGAGCCGGAGCAGGAGCCGCAGGCTCGGACCGCGGCCGACGCCTTCAGCGCGTTCTTCAACTCGCCCGAGATGCGCGCCGCCGCGGCGCAGCGGGAGACCAAGCGCCAGGCCCGAGCCGCCGCCGCCATCGACAAGCACGGGTCCGAGGAGGCGGTGTTCGCCGACACTCCTCGGGAAGCGGCGTTGCGGGCTGCATGCGCCCACCTCGTCGAGGCGCGCCCCGGGTCCGATTGCGAGGGCTGGTATCGGCTTGCCGGATGGGACGGGATGGACGGCAGGGACAAGCTGCCGGTCTCGGTCCGTGAGGCGGTGCGCCAGGGCTGGCCGCTGCCCGGTACTGTGGCGGAGGCCTGGGCCGAGCACGAGGCCGCCGAGGAACTGGATGGCGAACGGCACGCATGCTGCCGCGGAGAGTACCACGCCCACCTGTGGGTGGAGGCTCGGCGCTGGATCCTGGAGGAGATGCTGGACAGCCTGCCGGCGCGCTCGATGCGGGATCTGAGGGCGCGGCTGGCGTGGATGCAGTACGTGCTGGACCTCGGCTTCAGCCGGCCCGTCGAGAAGGATCAGGCCTGCCTCGATGCCCTTCGCGGCGACGTCGATCGGATGGGCGAGCGGATCCGGGCGGCGGAGCACGGCGCAGATTTGCGCTCTCCCGATCCGGAGGGCTCGCCGCCCGTCCAAACTGGACACTGTGAGCCGGGGCTTAAATCTCAGCCGCAGCAGGACAATCCAGATCTGGATGGAGCAACCGACGCGGTTCTCCGTCCGTCCCGCGAAACCTCTCCAGGGTGTGAGGCCGGTCCCGACCAGCTGAAATCCCAGCCCCTCCAATCTGGACAGGATCAGGGGATATCCCGCCCGGCATACCCCTCTCGCCGCACCAACATCGAGAAGCGCCGCGACGTCCTCGACCTGCTCGGCTCCGGTCTCTCCGATCGCGAGATCGCCCGCCGGGCCGGCGTCTCCGCGCAGACCGTCGGCAACATCCGGAGGACGCCATGAGCACCAGACGGACCGGCGGCCGGCAGCCGCCCTCGATGCAGTCACCGTCGGCCGACGACCAGCAACAGGTCGTGGACGCGACCGTGGCTCGCGTCGTCGAGAACATCGCCACCAACCTGCGGGCTATGGTCCCTGAGCACGCGATCCGCCGGCTGATCGAGCTTGAGTTCCGAGCCGCGGTGCGGGCCCTACCGTTGCAGGACTCGCCTCCCCCTCGGCCAGATCCGCAGCCGTCATCGGCCCCAGCAGCTGACCGGATCACCTATCGTGTCACCGAAGCGGCGAAGCTCCTCGGGATCAGCACGAGCAAGGTGTGGGGCCTGCTCGGCGAAGGACGCCTGCCAGCCCGGAAAATGGATGGCGTCACCCTCATCCGCCGCGTCGACCTAGAAGCATTCATCGACACGCTGCCAGCATTTCGAGGAGGTCCGCAGAATGGGTGATGCGAGGCAACGGCTATCGACCTACCACGCCGGGATCTGGGATGCGCTGCTGGCCGCCGACGAGGCCGCCGCCGCCATCGAGGCCCGAGCCGACGCCCATGCGATGCGCCAGCGCGCCGCCTCGGAGGCCCTGCGGGGATTCGCGGCGGGTGTCAGGGAAGCCCTGATCCCGCAGCAGGCCGATCCCGTCCGCGAGGCCCTGAGGTTGATCGCCGACGTGCCGGGCGTCGAAGGGGAGATCTCGTGCCCGGAATGCTCCGGCCGGTTGCGATGGTCCCGGGCCGAGAACGGGCACGTCTGGGGCAAGTGCGAGAGCGGCGGGTGCCTGATGTGGATGATGTAGACGCTGGTTGTGCCCCTCGCTTACACCTTCCCATAGGCGCAAGATGAGCACTCAAGGGAGGGCAAAATGCCGAAATATGAAGTCAGGCTCTACAAGCAATCCGGCTCCTCAAAAAATATGCATCAGCTTGTCGATCGCATTCAATTCGATGCTATCGACGATGCCGACGCTATTTCCAGGGCTCCAAACATCGATATTCAGACATACGACAACAGCGACTATGCAATTCTATTCGGAGAAGACATGCACACGCTTTGGCGTATAGACGCGGATCGGGATTAGCCCCCACCATACTCGCCCGGCATCCCTGGATCAGGGTCCGTAGCGCTCGCAGGTTCGTGACTGTGAACCTAGCAAATTTCAGCATCCCGGCCTGCGGGCTATCGCGGTTTCAGCCGCATCCCCGTGCTGGGGGCTGAAACCCCCATTGAAACCGGGCCGGCGAGGTGCCCGCGCGCGTGAGGGGTGCGTACCTCGCTGCGTACCAGGAGCAGGGTTCGCGCGCGTAGGGGGTGCGAACCTGAGTGCGAACCGCTCAGGATCGGCTTGGTTTTGAGCCGGATCCGAGCGGGTTTGGCTTAGGCCCCATCGCCCCGCGCCGGTGCGGCGGTGTCCCGAGGATGGGCGGCAGGCAGTTCACGCCCCGGGCCTGCTCGGCTCCGCCCGGTTGAATTTCCTTTGATTGTTTTTCAAGGCAGGGCCCGCGAAGCGCACCCTCTCATTTCCGCTCATGCCTGCCCCGCCGGTGGCTATCTCTCGCTACTTTAGCGAACGCACGCCCTCGGCGACGGGATCGGCGCGCCGGTGCTACAGGTCCCCGAGCCGATCAAGCTGAGCACGGGATCCGGTCAGGATCGCCCGCACCTCGGCCCGGAGCGCCTGCATCTCCCGCGTCCGGAGACCGTGGGTGTAATTGCCGTTCCGGCTACCGGCCGGCGCCCCGCTTCCCTTCGCGCCGCCGTGCATCCGGCACCGGCGCTTCCCCGACACTGCCGGCGACCGGCATTCCAGTCCCTGCCGGGTCCGCGCACAGCATCGGGGCGCCAGGCGCAACGGCGAGGGCTCGGGCATCCGTTGCATGGGCTTGCTGTCCATTTTCGATCTGCCCCCTGGGGACCCCGCCCCCTTGCACGTTGCCAACGATCGCCTGACCGCCCTGGTAGACGTGGACGTGTTCGACCCGCACCGTCTGAGCCCCGCCCCGCCGCAGCTTCGCCAGCGCCTCGAGCTGCGTCGTGTAGGTCCGCATCATCTTCGTGGCGATGTTGCCGAACTTCTCCATCCGGTCGACGTCGGAGGTGTAGGCCAGCTTCCGCAGCGCCTTCATGGCAACGTCGTGGGTGGCGACCATCTGCACGGCCAGCATCGCCTCGATCTCGTCCTGAGGGGCGATTCCGGAAACCGCGGCCAGGCCGGCGTTCAAAGCCTGCTCGGTGGGAAGTTCTTGCTTCTCCTCCCGCAGCACCGATCCGAGTTGCGTGACGGCATTCGACGCGAAGTCGGACGAGGCCGTGCCGAACGTGTCGAGGCAATGCAGGAGGTGACCCGCTGTGTCCGAATGCGGACGCTTGATCCCAACCCCACCCTCCGGCGAGGTGGAGACGCTGTATTCCAGGGCAGCCGGACGGGCCTTGTAGCGTTCAAGCGCGCGATCCATCGCGGCTTTCTCGCGATCATCAGGCTCGCGCAGGGGCTTCGCTTCGTCTGTCTTCGATGGTTTTGCCATAGCGGCCCCTTACGCGAACACCTTCGATCCACGAAGACTAGCACAACCTTCTATGCTGCTGGGCTCTCCGAGAGGGACTGAGCACACCTTTACAGCGCGCTCAGCCTGATATTCGACCCGGACCCGGACCGAATGACCATCAACGTCGTGACGGCGGCTGAGGCTTGTAACCGGCCGCCGCATCGCCGCCGGTCCCAGCGCCCTCTTCTCCGTCGCCCTGATCGGTCGACCCGTCCATTTCCGCGACCATCGCGATAGCGGTCGGCAGCGTCAGCTCCGTGAGCGCCTTCACCTGAGCCTCGGCCGCCATCACGCGGTCCTTGAGGCCAGCGTTGCTCCGCTTCAGCGCGTCGGTCTCCTCCCGGTCCTTCTTTGCTGCCGCTTCGGCTTTTGCCTGCCGGCTCTCGGCGATGCGCTGGAAATCCTGCGCCACGGCAACACGCGCCGAGGGCACGTCGACGTGCTGACGCGGATCCTCCGGCGGCTGCGGCGGCTCAGAGATGGCGGGCGGGAGGAGGCTGCCGCCCGCGGCCACTATCAGGGCGCCGACGGCGACGGTGAGGGGGACCACGATGGACATGTGGGGCTCCGAAAAATGGTGACGCCCAATCGGACCCATATTCGCGGCTGGATAGCAAGCGGCATATTACGGTGGTTATCATTTTGTTATACCTGTGACCGAAAACCTATAAATCTGCAATCTGCACGGGACCGCAAGAAACCGTTTTGCGCATCCGGATGAATCGGCGATCCATTTCCTAGCAACGTCTTTCGGCGCCGCGAGCGAAGGGGCAGAAACAGCCTCTCCACGCTTGCCGGTGATCGATGTTGCTTGCCGATCGAGTGGTGGTCGGTTCGGGCCATGTTTTTCTGACCGAAAAACAGGTTCCTCGCTTTGCTCGTCACTTCTGGAGACACGTCGTGAGCCCATCAAAAGAGAGCATGCGCAGGGCGCCGCGCAGGCCTGGCGGTCGCCCTCGCCTCAATCCCGAAAAGCGCCGGACGCGCCGGGTCTCGGTCGACATGACCGAACGCGAATATTCTGAGCTTAAGAGGCAGGCTGCATTGTATAAAGTCAGCATACCAAGCCTTATACGCTCGGCTTGCGAAAACGGAATTGTGATGATTCCGGACCCATATTATAGACATCCGCCATTGCCGGACATTCTGAAGCTACCTGAAACATGGATAAATGTAGCTTCTTCTTATAAAATTATTGCTGACGATCTTGCACGCATTGCCGACGCAGCATCTTCAGGAATTGTCATTGGGATCGAGCCTGATCTTTTAAATAAATTGCATGATATCGCTCATGAAGTTGGCATGCAATACATAGGGATAAGCGAACGTGTCCGATGATCGGTCTAATGCTGAAGGTCAAGGACCTGCGCGCAGGTATCCTCTACGACCGTGGCTCGCACAACAGTCAGGGAATAGCTCGACCGCAGGTGACCGTCTTGCATTCGACTTTGCCGGGTCGAACCGCAGAAGAAGTTGCCTCCAGTTTCGACCGCCTTCGAAGGTTGAGACCTCAACTCGGTGTCGTGGGAGTGCGTACCGTCCTGAGTTTCAGACCGGATGGTCCGTATGTGCCGGACGATCTTGCGCGCCGCATCGCAATAGAATGGTGCACGCGCATGGGTTTTCAGGACCATACATCGACGCGACACGATCCGAGACACCTACACATCGCAGCATCAAGAATTCGTCGCGATGGTACCGTGGTGAGCGACAGGCACGACTTTCGGAGATCCGAGAAGATTGTGCGGGATCTGGAAAAGGAATTTGGGATTGCCGCCGACCGGCCCTCTCATCTCCTCGACCCCGACGCGGTCCGTCCGCTCGCGGCCCACCCTTCGCGGCCAGAACGGACTCGCGCCGAGCGCACCGGCATGCCGCCGGTTCGAGCCAGGCTTCAAAATCTTGTCGTGGCGGCCCTGGGGAAGGGCGTACCGCTAACGAGGTTTTGCCGGTCACTCGAAGCCTTCGGCGTTGACGTTCGATTGAACTTGGCAAGTACAGGCAGAATATCGGGGATCTCGTTTCGCCTTGATAATGTCGCCCATAAGGGAAGCGACTTGGGCAAGGGATTCACGTGGGCATCATTACAGCAGAGAGGACTGACATATGACCCGCAAGACGACGCCGACGCAGCCCGCCGTCACGGCGGTGCAGCCCACCCCGCCGGCCGCAACGCAGGCCACGACGCTGACCGCCTTCGATCCGCAGAAAGTCCTGGATCAGATCGCGGCGATGAGGGGCGATCTGACACTCCTCCTCGACAAGACCCAGCGCACGCATCAGCTCGTGTCGGCCATGGGCACCCGGCAAGTCGAGATGGAAAACATCATCACCACCCGGCTGTCGGAGGGCTTGTCGCCGATCACCGTGGAGGCGACGGCGGCCACGGAACTGGTGACGAAGGCCCTCCAGGGTCTACCGGCCGCGCTCACGAAGGCGGGCGACCAGGCCCTCAAGGCGATGGAGAGCGTGTCGACAACGGCTCGGGAGAAGATCTCGGCGTCCGCGGACGAGATCGTGATCCCCATGAAGGCGGCCATGGAGGAGGCCCGCGAACACATGCGGGCGATGGAGAATACGGTCCGGGGAGGCGTCGCGCGGGTAGCAGTGGACACCCGGACGGAGATCCGGGCGATGGCCGCCGCGAGCAGGGCGGAGATCGCGGCAGCGGCGAGCGCGGCCCAGGTCGCGCTGACGGAGACGGCCGAGGCGGCGGCGAGCGCGTACAACGCGGCGACGGAGGAGGCGACCGCGGCCTACAACCTCAGCGCCGCGCACGTGCAGAGCTTCGAGGCCAGCATGGCCAACCTGGCGCGATTCGCCCCATGGCTTTCGTCGGCCCTGAACAGGCGACGGTGGGAGGCCAACTGGAAGACGTGCCTCGGGGCGGTCGCGGTGCTCTGCATGGCGGAAATCATCATCCGCGGCATGCTCTGGGCAGTCGGCCTCGGGCTGTAACCGCCGAGGCGATCTTCACCGCGGCGCGGCTGCGAGCCCGGGGCAACCGGGCCAAGCGCGACCTTGCCGCGGTGGTGGCGACTCTCCGCGCCGGTTTTTCGGCATCGCAGGTCCGCGCGGCATGGGTTCGGACCGAACCAGCCGTGGCGAAGGCCGTCGCCTATATGCGGGCGATTTTCGCCAGGGCGCGCGCGATCCTCGACCGGGATAGCGCGCCGCCACCGGACAGTGGTCCGCGGCCGTGACGCGCCGATTCGAGACCGGCTCTGCCGCTGGGGCGACCCGCCGTCCCGGCGGCTTTGCGACGGTGCATTTGCCTTGACGGTCATAGGCCTATGCCTTGGCGTAGTCGCGCTATCGCAGCCTCAAGCGGCGACGCTGGATTCTGCTCGCCCATAATCAACCCCCTTTCCAGGGAGGGATGCTTTTGGGCGAGGAGGGGTGAGGGCGCCGGACGAGCCGTGACGATGCTGGCCACCGGCACGTGGGCGGGCGCCGGGCGGGGGACGGGCCGGCGTGATGGTGCGGGTGCGCCCCGGGCTGCCTGCGCCCTTGTATTCGCTGCCGTGAAGGCCAGGGCGTATTCCTCCCCGAACCGGAACGCGAGCGGGCGCCGGTGGAGGCCGTCGGCCGTCCGCTGGTACCGCCGCCCGGGATCGGGTTCGTAGCGGGCCAGGAAACCGATTTCCTCGAGCGTCAAGATGGCCCCGCGCACCCGGGCCTCGGACAGACCCAGATCCTCCCGGCCGGCGATGGCGCGGCGATCGATGGGGAAGCTGTAGAGCAGCCGGCGCGGCGCGGACCAGAACCGCCCGAGCCACGTAGCCAGCGAGAGGCAGGCAGCCGCGTTCTTCCGGCCGCGCAGGGCCGTCTCAAGCCGGTCCGCGACGGATCGCGGCAGGCGATAGCCAGCGGCCATGCCACCAGCTGGCGACACGGCTCCAGCCGCGCTCGCGTTCAAGGCGTGCGTCATCATCCGGCCCTCTCGGGCCGCGGTTCAGCATTCGGCGCCGCCGGTCGGGCGGTCCGTCACAGGCAAGCCGAGCCCGTCTCCGAAAGCGGTGCTTTCAGATTGACTCGCGTGGCGATTTCGGGGGATGATCCGAGCTGTTCAGACTTCGGATTGGCCCCCTCGGGGCTCCAGACCCTCGGTTGCCCTGGCAGGCGTCCGGGGGTCTTGCTTTTCAGGTGGCTGCTGTCGCGGCGGTGATCCTGGTGGCGACTCGCGGGATGCGAGGCGCCCAAGCTGCCATCTGAGCCGGACGGTAAGCGTTCGTCAAACAGTCTGCCCTGTCCGGCCCCGGACGGGGCGGCGATTAGGGCCGCCGCCCGGTGGCGACTCGCGGGATGCGAGGCGCCCAAGCTGCCATCTGAGCCGGACGGTAAGCGTTCGTCAAACAGTCTGCCCTGTCCGGCCCCGGACGGGGCGGCGATTAGGGCCGCCGCCCTTTGGCCATCAGGGCTGCTTGAGCACCCTGAGGTTCCCGTTGGCGCGCATCTTCACAGCGAAGAGGGTGTACCAATCGTGCGCGCAGATGATCGTTCCGGTCCGCTTACCGGTGATGATCTTAGCAAACGGGTCGGTCTGATGAGCGATCTCCAAGAGATCATCGATCTCACTCAAATGGTAGCTATGATCTTCGCTCGGCGGAGCAAGCTCGCCAATCCAAGGCCAGGTCATGCAATTCATTGTCTTGACTTCCTCAAATATCGCACGCCCCCCTGCAATACGTCGGCGCTAAGGCCGGGAGGCGTGGTACATCCTGCATAGCCGATCCCGTCTCCGGCTCGCAATATTCCCGTGCATGACGGCCGGGCGGGGCGTCAAAGCGGCGCCCGCGTTACAGAAAGCCGTCCCCCGAGTGTCCCTTGAAGGCGTTCGCCCGCCGGATGTAGCCGACGACGGTGCGCGGATCCCGGTGGCCCGACTGGTCCATGATTCGGCTCATATCGGCTCCGCGCTCGGCCGCGGTGGTGATGTAGCCGGCGCGCAGGGAATGCGCCCCGACCGTCGCGGCGTCGAGCCCGGCCGCGGTCGCGTACCGCTTCACGATGTCGGCGACGGCCTGGGTGGTGAGGCGGTGCGGCGGTGATCCCTCGGCCGCGGGCAGGAGGCGGCCCGCCCGGGTCACCGGCCGGAACACGGGACCGACGGTAATCCCTGCCGCCTCGAGCCAGTCCCGTACCAGGGCGACGGGGCGGATGAACCGGCCGTGCGGGATGGCCTTCTCGAACCCGGCGCCTTCCTGGTCGACCTTCGACCGGCGCACCAGCACCCGCAGGCCTTCGGGATCCTCGCGCAGGTCCGACACGTCGAGGGCGACGAGCTCGCTCCGGCGGAAGGCGCCAGCGAACCCGAGGGCGAGCAGGGCGCGATCCCGCTTGCCGGTGAGGGTTGGCGGGGCGTGCGAGAGCATCGCCGTCAGCGTCTCGGCGGTGATCGCAGCCTTGCGATCGGGTGCGACGCCGACCTTGCGCCGGATGCCCTTCAGGGTGGCGCGCACCGCCTCGTCCTCGGTCGGGTCCGGCTGCCGGGCGAGCTTGTGGGCGTAGCGGATCGCAGCGAGCCGCCGGTTGATGGTCGATGCGGCCCGGCCGGCTTCGGCCTCCGCCACCAGGAAGGCGGCCACGGCCTCCGGGCTCGCCGGCAGAGGGCGGAACCCGTGCGGCGAGCACCAAGCCTCGAACACCGCGGCGTCGGCGCGATAGGCCCGCACGGTGGCGTCGGCCTTGCTGGCACGCTGGTAGGCCGCGACGAGGCTGGCGGCCTCCGCGGGGAGGAGGGTCGCATCCGCCGCGACCAGCGCCGGCACGAGAGGGGGCGGGCCACCGCCAGCCCCGGCCAGCTTCGCCAGGTCGTCCACCCGGGGATCTCGGGGACCCGCCGCGGCGGCATCTCGCGCCGCCCCGGGCTCCCGGCTACCCGACATCGGCGCAGCATCCTTTCCCGGTGCCGAGGGATTCCCCGATCATGGCGCCCATCTCCTCGTCGCCGCAGGCGGGCAGGCCGAGGTAGTGCCCCGGCCGGCGCACCATGCCGCACCAGAACCGGCCGCCCTCGAACTCCATAGCGGGACAGGGGCCCTCCTCGCCACACCCGGGGATGAACCGGCGGGCGATGCCGCAGGGTTCGGCCGCGCAGCAGAAGCCGCAGCCGTTGCAGGGCGACCCGAACTCGGGCTTAGGTGGCGCCTTGGCGGTGATCGCCTCGACGCGCCGCCACATCGCATCCGGCATCTCGCGGGCCATAAGATCCGCGCTCGTGGGCGGGACACCGGCGCGGCCGGCATCGGGGCCGAAGGGCGGTGCCGGCGGCGTGCCGGCAGACGCGGCAGGCTTCGGCGCGCCGCGGGCGGCGAGACGTGGTCGCATCAGGTCCCCGGGGTCGGCTTGTCGGTGCTGGGATGCTTGTGACCCGAGACCGTCACCGACGATCCGCCCTTCGACTTGGCCGTCATCTCGCCGGGGGCTTTCACGTTACCGTCGCGGTCGATCACGACGCCGTTCAGGCTGATGCCGTCCTTGGACGTGCTGATCATGTTCTTGTTCACGTCGGTGATGTCTACACCGTCATCCTTGAAGTGGATGTACTGCTTCGGCGGCTCCTTGTTGAACAGGTTGCCGTGATAGATGCCGTCCGAGAGGCTGTGTCGCCTGAACGAGCCGGGATTGCTCTCCTGCATCGAGCTTTTCGCCGAGGAAATGTCGCGGTCTGCCACCGACATCATGCCCATGTCGCCGACGCGCGGGTCATTGATGATAGCGCTGTTGCCGGCGCGGTTGCGCGAGGCCGGGATGCCGTAGACGATGCCGTGCGACTGTGTCTTGCCCGAACCGTCCATCTGCTTGATGAGCGGCTGGACATCTACCGTCGGCTCTTTGTCTACGCCGCCCCCGTGCACAGCCACGATCTTGACCGGGATCATGGTCCGCATCCCGGATTGCCGCTGCCTGATCTGGAAATCGTGCGCGTTCACGTCGCTGCCGGGATCGGGAAGCCCGAGTTGCCCGGCGAAGGCCTCGCTGCTTCCGTCCCCGCTTCCTCCCGCGCCACTGCTCATCTGACCTGCTCCATCGCTTTCGAGGGGCGCCCCGCCTCAGTGTGGCGGCGCGTAGGGTCGAACATCTCTTGAGGCGCGATTACTGCGCGCCCTCTCCGATCGCCCGGCCGGCGGCCAAGTCGTCCAGATGCCGGTTCGCGCTCGTCAGCCACACGGTGCGGGTGTCGCCCTCAAGACCGTACTTCGTGGCGCGCTGGTCGAGCATGGCGGCGCCGATCTCGCGGAAGGCCATGTCAGCCGGCCCGTAGCCGTTCCTGCGCAGGCATTCGTCAGCGAACATGGCCGCCCGCTGGCCGCCGAGTTCCAGCATCGCCCGGTTCGCATCATCCATTGCAGCCCGCTCCATCGCTTTCGAGAACAACCTTTATCGAAAGCGACGCCGTATTCAATCGCACTCTCCTGTTGCACCTGTTGCCCGCTTGTCGTCGGGCCTCTCATCGCCGTAAGGGATGCAGGCGAACCTCACCTCCGCCACCGCGCGATCCCGCGAGCGCGGCTCCCAGGGATGCCGGCATGCATGTGATCCTGATCGCCACGCAAAAAGGCGGCGCCGGCAAGAGCACGCTGGCGGCGCATTTCGGGGCGCTGGCCGAGCGCGAGGGGCGCACGCTTCTGGTCGATGCCGATCCGCAGGGGTCGCTCAGCTTCTGGTACAAGCGCCGCGCGGCCGAGACGCCGCTGCTCGCGAAGGCCACGGCGGAGACCCTGCCGGCCACCCTCGACGCCGCCCGCGCCGACGGCATCGCCTGGTGCGTCATCGACAGCGCACCCCACAACGCACCTCTCCAGGCTTCGCTGATGTCCCGCGCCAGCGTCACGGTGATCCCGGTCCGGCCAGGCCCCTTCGACCTCGACGCCGCCCGCGCGACCCTCGACATGGCCCGCAGCCTCAAGGCGCCGATCGCCTGCATCATCAACGCCGCCCCGCCGATCACCCGCGATAACGAGACCAGCATCGTCGCCGAGGCGCGGGCCTACCTGACCCAGATCGGCGCCCCGGTGCTGCCTGGGCAGGTGTCGCAGCGGGTGAGCCTGTCGCACGCCCTCATCACCGGCCAGGCCGTGACCGAGTACGACCCGGACAGCAGGGCCTCCGCCGAGATCGAGGCGATGTGGCGCGCCGTCTCGGAACTCGCCCGCACCTTCCCCGCCCGCCCCTGACCCGCACCCCGAGAACGCGCATGACGACGCAGAAGCCCGCCACGACGCCGAAGCCCACCCGCGCCGCCCTCACGAGCCTCGTCGAGCCCAAGGCCACACCGGCGGCTGCCGCCCCCGCGCAGGCCGAGATGGGCGAGCAGGTCGCCGCCAAGCCGGCGCCGGGGCCCTCCGACCTCAAGACGATGCAGGTCCGCGTGAACCGGGCCGGGTGGGTGGAGTTCAGCCGCCTGGCGCAGGACCTCGACATCACCCTGGAACAGCTGATGGTCGACGCGATGAACGAGGCGCTGCGCCGGAACGGCAAGCCGCCCGTGATGGAGCGCCGGCTGCCGGGGAAGAAGTGAGGCGCCGATGGACTGGACCGCCGCGGCCGACCGAGCCCGCAAGCATCTCGGGGCCCGAGAGCGCACGTTCACGGAGGCGCAGTCCCTTGCGCTGATTGACGACTTCGCCGAGCGCGGGACCGCCACGGCGGCCGAGATGCAGCAGCACGGATCGGCCGACATGGTCGGGACCATCCTCGGCCACGTCACGACAGCGGTTCACGGCGGGGGCAGCGTGCCGGCGGCGGGTGGCTGGTACCGGAAGAACGCGGCCGGGACGGTCTACGTCATCGATCCCGGGTTCGCCGAAGCCTGGAAGGCGGGCCAGATCGCCGCCGGCCCCTCGTCGACGGCGTGATGCAGCCGGGAAGGCATTCGCGTTACACGAACCCCTCCCGGCCGGCATGTGGGGATTCCGGTCTCGAGGGATGCAGGCTTGCCGCGGCACCTGCATCGCGGGTTCGCGCGGATGCGGCGTGCAGGAGATGGGACGGCCGGGCAAGATCCGCGCCGGCCGGGGTTCTCAGGCGCCCTTGATCGCGGGCTGCACCGACTGGCGGGCCTCGGCGTCGGCAATCTCGCGCCTCACCCGGGCCGTCTCGCGCTCCTGGAGCCGAACGGCGAGGTAGCCCAGCGCCACGACCGCGGCGGGAGCGATGACGAAGGCGAGTAGAGCGTACTCGTTCACGGCAGGAGACCTTTCAGGGCGCGTCTCGCGAGATAATGTAGGAGGGATGCCGCCAAGAGCCAACCGGTGAGGCCGCCGAACAGATACCACCATGGCAGCTTGTCGATACCGCTGACACCGTAGATCCAGCCCGCGAGCGGCGTGGCGACGCCGACCGTGACGCAGGCCGACGACGAGCGGTCGAGGTTGTTGGCGAGCAGCTTCACCCGCTCGTTCGCGACGAGCTTCGCCGCCTGCGGGTCAGTGCTCATCGCTGCCGTCCTCGACTTCCTCGAAGGCCGGCGGCCAGGTGACCGGCCGGGCCATGAACCCGGGCGGCAAGGCCGCGTCGATCTCCTCGCCGGTGAGGGTGCCGCCCTCCATCAGCATCCCGGCGATCGTCTCGATGTCGGCACGGTGCCGGTGCACGAGTTGGCGTGCGGCTCGGCGGAGGCGGGCTTCCCGGGCATCGTGCTCGTCCTCGGGGCGATCTCGTACAGCATGTCCGTGATCCAGCGCCGATCGTCGCCGTCTCCGCCCTGGCAGCCGCCCAGGATCACCTCCTCGGCCTCCGCGCCGGCCATGTAGGCGAGGATCCTGCCAACCCAGACGGACGAGGATGGCCGCCACTTCTCGCGAGCCTCCCATGCGGCCAAGACGGCGTAAGGATCAGCGGTGACCGAGTGCCCGGCCGACTCGTCGTCCGCGACAATGGTCGCCCCGCCACATGCCATGGTGACGACCCGGCCGATGACGGCGTGCCCAGCCTCGTGGATGGCGGTGTGGCGCCGGTCGTTCACGTAGGCCGGCTCCTCAGTGCTCATCGCGCGTCCCATCTGCTCGGTTGCGGAAGCGGAGGCCGGCGCCGCCGCCGTTCTCGGGAATGAACTGGATGCCCGCTGCCTCAAGGGCACGGCGTATATCCGCGAGGGTTCGGTCGTAGGGGGTCCGCTTGCCGGCCTCGAAATCCGCCAAGGTCTTCTTCGCTACGCCTGCGGCTTCCGCGAGGCGGTCCTGCGTCCATTCGAGCAAGGCGCGAGCCCCCCGGCACTGGTCGCGGGTGATTTCCATTTTGGAGCAACCTTACTTTTTTAGAGTTGACGCCGGGCGAGTGAGGTTATATCAAAAGGGCAAGGTTGCTTCAAGCGAGTTGCTCACCCGATGGCCGCCATCCGACAGATCGATTGGACCGCCGCGATGCACGCCGTCGCTGCCGATCGCGCGAAGCGCCCGGCGGGCCTCCTCGCCGCACGCGGCCTGATCGCCGCCACCTCCGCCAAGCGCCGCCCCCTCGTCGTTGCCGGCGAATACGACCGCGCCGCCATCATGGCCGCCGCCGTCGCCGCCGCTCGCGTCCATCAGGCTCGCACCGGTTCGACCTGGGGCGAGGCCATGTCCGTCACCCTCAAGGCCACCTGGCAGCTCGCCAGGGCCGCCCGCACCGCCCGCGCTCACTGAGGATTCCCGCCATGAACGCCCTCGCCTTCGCCGCCCGCTCCCCCCGCCGTCCGATCTGGGCCGATGAGCCCGTCCTGCGCGACGGCGACGCTCACCGCCTCCCCGACCACGCCGCCTTCTGGTCCCGCCTGCCGCTGCCGTTCTCCCCGGCCGAGGCCTGGGGCCTCCTCTCGCCGGAAGCGCAGGCCGAGATCGGCGCGGCGGTCATCACCATGCACCTCGCGCAGTACGTCCACGGCGACGGCCGGTCCGATGCCGACCAGTTCCACGACGAGGGGCTTCGCGCCGCCGCGAGCAACGTCGCCGACGACATCCTGAACCGCATGGACGATCGCCTGTGGTCGCTCTTCCCCGACCTGTACGGCCCCGAGGGCGATCACCCGCGCTGGGCCCTCGATGGCGGGCTCGCCTCCTGATCCGTCGGCCTCGCCACCCACCACTGTTGAACCGCGTCCCACCCTCACCCCGATCCGCCACGGAACCCCGACCGATGCACACCGTCTCAGCTTCCGCCGCCGCCACGGGACGCCGCGGCTTCCTGCTGACGCTGCCGGCCATGCTGGCGTGGCCCGCGGTTGCGGCCAGCGACGCCGCCGAGGCCTTGGAGCGGGTGACCGCTCCCGACCCGATCCTCGCGGCGATCGAGGCGCACCGGGCCGAGCAGGAGGCGCTGTCCCAGGCGCTCGCGGCCTGCGGGCAGGCTCAGGGCTCCCTCGTCAGCCCCGCCCGCGCCGCCGAGGTGCTGGCCGAGGCCGACGCCGCCTGGACCCGTGAGGCCGAGGCCTACGCCACTCTGGTGCTGTTGCGACCCCGCACGGTCGAGGGGCTGCACGCCCTGATCCGACACCACGCCCGCAGCGCGACACACCTCGAGCCGGAGGGCTGCGGAGCCCTGGCCCTGCGCGACCTCGCCGCCGCGCTGCCGCCTGTTCCTGCCGCTCCGGCCCGCCGGCGGTTCGGCCTGCCGCGCCTCGCGACCATCCTCGGCGAGACCCTGTGCGTGGTCCTGGTGCTCGGCGGTGGGGCCGCCCTCACCGGCTTCATCCGCCTGTTCTGACCCGGGCCGGCGCTCGCCGGCTCCTCTGACATCACCGCCCCAACCCAAGCCCCGGAGACACCGGTTATGGCATCGCTGACGCTCGCCCTTCTTACGGCCCTCCCGGCCCGCCGCGC
Source organism: Methylobacterium currus (assembly GCF_003058325.1). Taxonomy (NCBI): domain Bacteria; kingdom Pseudomonadati; phylum Pseudomonadota; class Alphaproteobacteria; order Hyphomicrobiales; family Methylobacteriaceae; genus Methylobacterium; species Methylobacterium currus. The sequence goes on along the minus strand of NZ_CP028847.1, from coordinate 9,725 downwards.
CTTCGCGGCCGGCGCCGCCCTCCTCGGCCCGGCTGCCGCCCCGCAAGCCCCGGCCGCTCCCCTCCATACCGTGGAGGTGGCGCCGATGCCGATGCTGGCGCTCCCGGCCCCGCGCCGGCCGAGCCCGCTGCTCGCCGCCATCGAGGAGCATCGCTCCGCGAACCTCGCCGTGATGCAGGCCGTGCGGGACTACGTGCAGGCGCGCGAGGACAGCGCCCCGGACGAGCGGCTGATGCTCGCCATCGCCTCCCGGGCCAGCGACGAGGAGGCCGCGGCGTTCGACGCCCTGATGGCCGTCACCCTCACCAGCGACGAGGACGCCCGCGCCGCCACCGCCTACTTCGCCGAGTTCGCCGCCGAGACGGACGATGGCGCCATGGGCACCCGGCTCCTTCAGCGCCTCGCGGTGCTCCTGGCGGCTGCGGCGTGAGGGCGGGCCGATGACCTCCGTTCCCCGCCACCCTGCGCCGTCCACCGCGCCCGCGCAGGATCGCCGCCATCAGGCCGTGCCGGCCTATGCGCTGCACGCGCCCACCCTGCCGCCCGACGAAGCGGTACCGGGCGAGATCGAGCCGTGGGAGGCCGTCTCCGCCGTCCGGCCGGATACCGCCTTTGTCCGGGCTGCCCGCTTCCTGAACGCCTCCGGCGACGTGCTGGCCGCCATCGTCCTGATCGGCGGCGGCATGGGCCTGATCGGGCTCGCCACGCACCTCTGACCTCGCACCCTTCATCCCGCGACACCGCAATTCCCTAAACCCGTCATCCTCCATTCCGTCATGCCTGCAACGAGGACTGCCGCTATGCCGCTCTCCCTGAAGCTCCCCCGCCGCAACCCCGACGCGACGCGCCAGACCCTCCGCGAGCGCTTCGCTGCGACCCGCGAGAAGTACGCTCGGACCCTGAAGGTGCATCGGGCCCTGAACGCGCCGCCGGAGCCCGCGCCCATCGACCGCGTCGCCCTCGTGAACTATGCGACCTGGCTGCACTTCGAGCGCCGCCGCCTCTGCGCCGAGCTGTATCCGCACATGGGCGCCCAGGCCCATGCCTTCGTCCTCACCAAGACGGCGGCCGACGAGTTCCACTTCCCGGCCGGCGGGTTCGATCGCAGCACCGTCGAGGCGCCGGAGCCGCCTTCCGCTCGCGCCGTGCGGGTCCTCGACATGGTGGGCGTGGACTGGCGCAGGGACCTGACCCGAGCGGCCGCAAGCACCTCGACCGCCCCGACATGCGGGACACCGGCGCCCGTCCGCCGCTCCCCTACGGCTGGCCGGCGCTCGACTCCGATCTCGTCGCTGCCGTGTCGGACCTGCGCCGGCTGGACAGCCTCACCGAAACTCTGCTTCGGGGCCTGCCGGAGGATCGCGACCCCGAGACGGTGCCGGGTTACGCGGAGTTGGAGAGCGCCCGGGAAGCCGTGCTCGCCGTTCTGGTCGACGTGCGCGCCGAGGGGCTACCGGGCTTGCAGGCCAAGGCCAAGGCGCTCCTGACCGAAGGTGTCGTCAACAATCAGCAGGCGACCGCCGACCTCGCGCATTCGATCGGCTGCGACCTGACCGGCGCCCGCAGCGACATCGTCGAGCCTCAGGCCGATCCGGTCTTCGCGGCGATCAAGGAGCAGCGGCGGCTCTGCCGCGAGCACGACGCCCTGTTCTCGCAGCTGGGCGAGGATTGGGACCGCAGCCCCGTCAGGCCCGCCGAAATCGCGGCCAACGCCGCGGCGTGGGAGCACTGGCGGGACGTCGTGCTGAAGACCGTGCCCCGCACCGCCACCGGCTGCCGGGCGCTCGCCGCCTACGCGTCCGAGTTCGCGAAGGACATGGGCACCGACCTCGACGCGGAGGGGCCGGCGATCCTCGGCCTCATCGCCCGCTCGCCGCTGCTCTGACGCCCTCCGCTCCGGCGGGCCCGGCCCGCTGCCCCCTTCGGCACATCAGGACCATAGGAGCACACCCGTGCCCTCTCTCAACCTGCGCAACGTCCTTCGCCGCAACCCCGACCGCCCCACTCTCCGCCAGCGCGCCGCCGCGTTGAAGGCCGCCGCCGGCAAGGTGATCCGCCGGCCGAAGCCGGTCGCGGTCGCCAGCGCCGCCGAGGAGGCAGGCGCCATCCTGGACACGATCCTGCTCTCTCGGGTCGGGGAGCTCGTGGCGATTGAGGCCTGCCAGAACGCGACCCTGAGGGCCGCCAGCTTCGCGGATGCCTACGACTCCCCCGATTGGGTTCGGATGGAGCATGACCGCGAGGCCACCCTTGCCCAGGTCATCGCGACCCGGGCTCACACGATAGAGGGCGTGAAGGCGAAGGCGTCGCTGCTCGACCTGGGCAGCGTCAAGAACTTCCGCGGACCGTCCGAGGGCCTGTCTCGGTCGATCGTGGCGGATGTGGCTGCCCTCGGCATCCTGCCGCAGCCGGAGCGGGCGGCATCGGCTGCGGCGGCTCACGTCGATCCCCACACCACCCTTCTGCCTGCGCTGCGGCAGGCCTACGCCTGGGATCGCGCCTGCCGGCCCATCCTCGAGCACGCGGATGACTTCAGCCCGAGGGGACGGCCTGCCACGCCGTCACGTTCCACTGCTGGAACACGGCCAGCAGGATCATAGACCTGCCACCGCCCGTCACGCTCGCCGGACTCGGCGCCCTCGCGCTGGCCCAATCCGTCTGGGCTGAAGAGGTGATCGGCCTGCCCGAGAACGACGGCGGAGACGACGAGCGGTACCCCGAGGAGCGGCGCCTTGCGTCCGCGATCCGGGCGATGATGTCGGTTGCGGGCGTCGACCCCCTACCCGGTTGGGTCGGGTTCGAGGTTGAGCCGGGCGATCGGCCGCGGTGGGCCGCGATGCTGGAGCAGCAGGGCCAAGGCTCGCTCCCGGCCTGGGCACTCGCCGGGAAGGCCGATCCGGACGACGAGGATATCGCCACCGGCGAGGAAGTGACGCCCGCCGCCTCGGCGCTCGCTCGCCCGCCCGTCTCCGATCTTGCGCGGGCCTGCATCGATCAGGTCGAGCGCATGGCGCAGTGGCGACGCGACAAGTCCGAGCCCCGGACCGACGAGCAGCTGGACGCCGATCTGGATGCATGGGGCGCCGCGCTTCGTCGTGCGATCGCAGAGCCCTCGGCGAACCTCGCGGATCTCGCCGCCAAGGCCCGCCTGATGCTGGCGGACATGGAACACTCGAAGCCGGAGGAGGAGCGCACGCAGGACGACGAGCGCCTGATGCTGGCGATCCTGCGGGAAGTCGCGGCGCTCGCCAGCGCCTGAGCCGCACCCTGCCCGACCGAATGCCCCGACAGCCTTTCGCCCTGCCCGTCAGGATTACAGGAGCGCGTCCCGTGCCCACCATCAACCTGCGCAACCCCTTCCGCCGCGACGGCGCCCGCCCGCCCCTGCGCCAGCGCGCAGCCAGCCTGAAGGCGGCAGCCGCCCGCGCCATCCGCGGCGAGACCCCACCCCTCGGCACCGCCGATCCGGCCCTGATCGCGCTCGAGGCGGAGTTCCGGGCGGCGGCTGCGGACTATTACGCGGCCGATACCGCCATCGGGGTCGTCCACGAGACCTATGAGGAGCCTCCCATGCCGGCAGCTCTACGGGTCAGTCGGCTGGACTGGATCGAGCACACGATCCCCGAGCCGACACGGCGCCAGCCCCGGGCGGGCGCATGCGGTTCCTGCCGTATGGCCGCCGCCAGGTGGAGGAGCTGCGCGGGCGCCGGCACATGATGAGCGTGCCGGGCCTCGGCGACCAGCGGCCGAACCCGCGGGCGCAGGCGCGCGGCGACGCGATCGTGGCGGCGTGGGATGCGTGGCAGGCGGAGATCGCGGCGAGCCGGGAAGCAGTCGGACTGCCGACGCTCCTCGATGCCCGGTATGCCGCGGTAGAGCGGCGCGACAAGGCGCTGGCCCGCATCCAGGAGACGCCCGCCCGCTCGCTCGCCGACCTCGTCCTCAAGGCCCGCATCGCGTCGGCGGTGTGCGATGGGCTGTCGCTGCGCCCCGCGGACCGGGACCTGCTGCCCGACGAGGACGAGGCCATGCCCTTCGCCATCACGGCGGATCTGCTCGCCCTCGCCGGCGACTCGGTGGCGACCGGAGCCTGATCGATGACGAACGTGGTCACCTTCCGGCCCCGCCTCAAGCCTGCCCGCTCGCAGGACGCGCAGGCAGCCTTCCGCGAACAGATCGAGGCGGCGGCGCAATCCGCCCTTGATGCCGCCGACTCGCTCATCGCGATCCTCAACGACCTCGACGGGGATTCCGACCTGGAGGACGGCGCCGACGACGAACCGTCCCTCGGCGCCCCAGAGGGCCACGCCTCACAGGTCGTGTGGCTGCGCGGCGGGGGCCACGACCTCGAAACCGCCACCCCGGAGACCCGCCCATGAAGTCCGCCGCCACCGCCCGCCTGTCCCTCGCCCTCGGCCTGCCCCGCAGCGCGGCGCTCGGCGTGGCGCGCCTCCGGGTGATCCGCCGCCGCGTGCTGGTTCAGGCCGGGCACGAGGCCGGCCGGGGCAACGTCGTCACCGCCACCGTTCTCCTGGTCTTGTACCTGGCGGGCTGCTGATGCCGGCCGCCCTACCTGCCGCCGCGCCGCGGCTGTCGCCTCGCCAGGTCACCCGGCTGGTGTGGCTCGGACTTCGGACGCGGTATCTCGCCCGCCGCATGAAGCGCGCGAGCGCCCGGGTGGGCCGGCTCGGCGTCGAGCGTGCCGGCGGGCGCCTCCTCCACTTCGCCCGGCGCTGGCTCGCCTGCCACGAGGAGATCGCCGCCATCCTGCAGGAGCCCTTGCCGCCGGAGGCCGTGCAGGTCCGCAGGTCCATCACCGACCGGCGGAGCGGGGCGGCAGGGCCGGGGGCATCTTCGTCATGAAGAATCCCTCGCCGCGATCCCGGTAAGCCTGCACGCCTGCATTCCGCGAAGCATGGATTGCCGCATGCCGCGATTCCCCAAGCGCGGCAGAAGGTATGGTCGTTATGACCATCCCTTGAGGGCGCCGCCGCAGGGCGAGCGCGAGCGGCCGAGGAATGCCATGGCGAGCATCAAGATGATCGAGCGGGCCACGGGGGTGTCGTGGCTGGTGAAGTGGGCCGACCGCCCGTTCCACATGAGCGAGAAGCGGTTCCCGACCAAGCGCGAGGCCGAGGCCTTCGTTGCGGCGCTGCCGCCGCGGGCCACCACCAAGAGGGCGACCGCCGAGACCGCGGCCAAGGCCCAGGGGTAGAGGGCTCGTTCACCGATCAGCCCTATATCGAACCCGGGCCGCGTTGCGTATCGGCCCGTCGCCCCGCTGCGCCTTCCCGGCCGGCGGGGCTCGTCGTTTCAGGGTGCGGATCGCCGACGCGACGGGAGGGCGTCAGCCGCCATCCTCGTCGGAGGCCGGGACGGCCGAGAGCATGCCCGCCCGCACCTTGTCGCCGACCCGCTTCGCCGCATCGGGACTCGGATAGGTCACGTCGGACCGCTTCAGGAGCGGCGCCGCCTCGCCGGCACCCTGGTAGATGGCCCAGATCCAAGGGCCTTCCCCGTCTCCGGTCCGTTCGGCCTCGACCCGGAGAGCTGTTTCGTCTCGTGCGCTCATGCCGGCAACATGGTGCGGTCCGTGCGTCATGCCAGAGCGGGGCCGGCTGACAGATCGCGCCAGCATCAACCCTGATCGGCGCTAAGCCGTGATGCCGGGAGAGCGGCAAGCCTGCAAGCCGTAATCCCGCGCATCAGGATCGGTGATCGCTGCGAACCCTCCCTGGGATAAAAGTAGCGGCCTATAGAGATTTGTTTACAGTGTTTTCGTGACCACAAAAATACTTTAGAGCTAGCGTGGCCCTTCCTTTCGGAAATACTTCCGCGCGCAAATCTATGACAATGGCGCCTTGCGGTGTTGGGCTAACGTTCAGCTTACCTTCTTGTTTATATCCCTCAAAGTCACAACTCATATTAGACTTAAAGCCCTCCCCGTCCGGTTTAATATTAGACAAATTGCATCGCGTCTTATTATGAATAAGATATTTATCGCCTATAAAAGTGCGATAGCTATCTGCCATCCTTGCCAAGCACTCCTGTTTAGATAGGCCCCAAGTTCCACGAAACTCATAAGGCACTTCTTGAGCCTCAGTCGCGGCAGGAAAAAACAGGAGGGCAAGGGAGAGGAGAGCAGCGCGCATGATGTGAAGATGTAGACGCCGCCCTCGTCGCGCAATCCTTCTTCACGTCATGCCGGATTGGGCGACTTCACTCGCCTCGATGTAGGCCAGCCCGAACCGCACCCCGAGACCTTCATAGGTCGGGTCATCGGTGCCCTGCGTATCAATGAAGCAGAGATCGCCGATGAAACCGATGTAGGCGCTGCGCACGATCAGGTTCCGGTCCTGGCAGATGGCGCCAGCAACCAGGAGAGTACCATTCACCCGCAGATCAAGGTGAAGGCCATATGCCCGCTGCCGCAAGTCGATCTGCGCCAGCTGGCCGGCGAGCGTCGCCATCACGGTCTGAGCCGGGACAGACTGCAAGGGAATGATCTGCATCTACTGCCCCGCTGGAACGTCGATGGGTTCCAGGGCAATTTCGCCCTGAGGAACGTTGCCGCCCCCGCCCGGGCCGGCCGGGATCGCGGTGTCCGGGATGGGCAGGTTCGTGAACGACCCGTTCGGCACGCCGGTGGTGTTGCCCGGGTTGCTGGGATCGAAGGTGCTCGCGAAGCCGTTGGCCCCGAAGCTCGTATCGTTGACCTGGCCGGGTGGCGCAGGCTGCACCGTGCCGCCGTTGACCGGATCGGCCCCGCTCGGCGCGGCGGTCGAGGTGTTGGGCGAGGCGGCGCTTGGGGTCACCTGCCGGATCTCCTGGCACCAGATGGCTACGACGAGCAGCCCCGCTCCAGCCTGGGCCGTGCGCCGGTAGTCGTAGTGGACCACGTTCACGCTCGGATAGACCTTCTCCGGCGTGACGGCGTCGTAGAGGTTGAGGTCGCCGGCGATGGCCTGGATCGAACTGAGGAGTGCGGTTCGGCTCGCCTCCGATCCACCGGCCGCGAAGATGAACCTCACATCGAAGGGGATCGCGACCTTGTTGAAGCTCTCGAACGATCCGCGCTCGAGCGGGTGATCGCTGACGGCCCAGTCCGCCTTGTGGTCGAAGGCCAGGACGGTATCGCAGATGACCACCGGCCGGCCCTGGCGGTAGAGGCCCCAACGGCTCATAGGCCCGTCGAACGCCACGGCGATCCCAGCCGCGTCCGCCGCCGCCAGGATGATGTCGCCGCCGGAGCCGGGGGCGAACGTGACGGGCGGGACGCCATCCACGTCGGGGACGTTCACGGGATTCGCCATCGTGCCTCACGCCATGCCGGACTGGTTGCGGTAGGCGAAGCTCCGCCGGTTGAGAGCCTGTTCCATGTCCCGGGCGATCCCCGACGCGTCGGTGGCCGAGGTCTGGACCTGGATGCCGCCGTTGATGGTCGTGGAGTTGCTGGTGGTGCTCGTGTTCGTCTGCCGGTTGTCCGCCATGCTCGTCATGATCGAGTGCTGAGCCCTGGCGACCTGGGAGGCGTAGGCCCCAACGGCCGGACTGCCACGCCACCACTGCGCGCTCTTGCCTGGGATCGCGCCCGCCTCCGGCGTCGCCTTCGGCGCGGTCGCCTTGGGCCCGAGCAGGGTCTTGGGGTCGATCAGGTTCCCCTTGGCGTTGCGGGCCTCGAAGTGCAGGTGGGGCCCGGTCGAGCGCGGATCGTGCGCGCGCAGCTGCGCGATGACCTGCCCGGCCGCGACCTGATCGCCTTCCTTCACGCTCGGCACGACGTGCCGGTAGGTGGTCGAGGATCCGTCGGAGTGCTTCACCGTCACGTCGCCGCTGCGGCCGACGCTGATGGATCCGGCGGCCATGGCCTGGACGTTCGTGCCGGCCGGTGCCGCGAGATCGACGCCCGCATGCATTCGGTATCCGCCGATCTTGGGATGCATCCGCATGCCGAAATCCGATGAGAAGCGGCCTGCGCCGTTAAGCGGGTGGATGCCGCCTGCGACCTCCCTTGCACCCGTCACGGACCCTCCCGCAGCGACGCCGGTTCTGCCGCCGATGCCCGCCCACCGTCCGATGCCGTTGTTGGCGGCCCCGTGCCAGTTGCCCCAGCCGTTCCGCGCCGCGTGGTTCAGCGCGAAGTCGATCTGCTCGCGCCAGGTGCTCTTGTCGCTGGCGTGCTTGCCGGTCGCCTTGGTGAAGTCGTCACCCATGCCCGCGTTCGTCAGGCCCGGGATGTTGGAGCGGTAGTGCAGCTGGTAGGGGCCGAAGCTCGTGCCCTGATCGCCGCCGCGGTCGCGCTGACCGTCGAGGCGGTACCCGCGCAGCCCTTCGGTGTTGGCGACCGCCACCGCCGTGTCGGGATCGATCCCGAGCGCCGCGGCACGCTGCCGGATGTAGGCGACCACCTCGGGAGAGGCGTTGCCCGAGTTGAGCAGGCCGGGCCGTCCAGCGACGCCGGGCGCTCCGCCCCCACCGGCTGCTGCGCCACCGCCGAAACCCATCCTCCGCTTAGCCCACCGCCAGGCGCGCGCGATGGCCGAGCCCCCGCCGGAGGCCGCCCCCGACGCCTCGTCGTCCCAATGGCGCTGCAAATCGGGCTTGTCCGCGTTCGGCACGCTCCTGTCGGCGCCGATCGTCCCGCCGACGGTGAGCCCTCCGATGATGCCCCCGAGCAATCCGCCTCCGCCGGCCGCCGCGCCGCCCGCGACCACGCGCCCTCCCATCAGCAGCGCGCGCACGGTGCCCAGCACCCGCAGGAACGCGAGCGCCTTGCTCCCCAGCCACAGCGCGAACAGCGCCTCGCACGCGACGACGAATGCCTTGGTCGACGAGCCCGACACGCCCATGGCGTCGGCAAATTCTTTGAGGTGCGGAGCGATGTTGACCGCGATGAAATCCCGGAAGGCCCCGACAAGCCACTGAATATCCTTCAGCAGCTGCACCAGGAACGGCGAAACGGCCGTCATGATGGTGCGGCCCAGGCTCTCGAACGTCTGGCGAACCTCGGTGAGCGCGGTTTGAAGCTTCTGGGCTGCCTCTGTGTCTTCCTTGGTCGCGATGCCGAACCTCTTCGACTCCTCGACGGCCTTCCGGTAGGCAGCGCTGCCTTGAACCAAGAGGGCGACCAAGCCAGGATCGAACCCGAGATCCTTCCCCAGCTTCGTCGCGGCGGCGATGCCCATCTTCTGCCTTACGGCGTCGAGGTTATCGGCCAGCGTCGCGAATTGCTCGTTCTGCGACTTGGTGTAATCGATCTGTTTCCCGCCGGCCGCCTGGATCTTGTTCAGCGTGTCGAGGAGCGGGCTGAAGCCGTTGATCCGCACCTGTTCGACGTGGTCGGTCCATCGTTCGAAGCTCGCCGCCGCTCCGTCGGCGGAGCCGCCCGCGCGCTCGACTGCCTTCGCAACGGCCGAGATCTCGGCCGGGGCCTGGCCGATGCTGGTCGAGAGGCGCCCGAGCGCGGCATCCGTCTTGGAGATGTCGGCCGCGAACTGCCCGAGGCTCTTGCCGGCGGTGAAGATCGCGAACAGCCGGAGCGCGTTGCGGGCCAGCAGGTCGATCCGGTCGGCTGCCTGCTGGACGGCGCGCTCGATGCCCTGCGCCTCCTTCTCGATGCCCTCGCGGGTTTTCCTGACCGCCTGCGTCGCTTCGCGCGAGCCGCGGTTGAACGCCTTGGGGTCCAGGCCAAGCTCGAAAACGAGACGGTCAAGAACGAGAGCCAT
>NZ_CP028846.1:0-4373 GCF_003058325.1 Methylobacterium currus | reverse complement strand
TGGTTGCTGGCAAGTTCGCGATGGGTGACTTCTTCGATGGCAACGTCTATGCCCACGATCCTCGCGTCGACTTCTTCAACTGGGCGCTCTGGGCTTCCTCAGCCTGGGACTTTCCCGCCAATCTTGCCGGCTACACGCAAGGCGTAGTCGTCGAGTACAACCGCAAGGAGTTTGCAGTCCGGGCCGCCTATGCGCAAGTGCCAAAGGAGCCGAGCAGTAATGTTCTCGATCCACGCATCCTTCAGAAAGGTGGCCTGAATGTCGAACTCGAAGTCCGTTATAGTGTCCTCGACCAAGCCGGCCGGCTCCGGTTTGGAGCGTTCTCGAACGAGGGACGCTCAGCAAACTACAGAGAAGCGGTGACGCTCACGGGCTTGGATCCGGTCGCATTCCCAGATGCGAACACGGCCGCACTGGCGAACCGGAAAAATCGCAACAAGAGCGGTGGCTATATCAACCTTGAGCAGGCCTTGAGCCCAACGCTTGGCATGTTCGCGCGTATCAGTGCCTCTGATGGCCGCAACGAGAGCCTCTCCTTCGCCGATATCGACCGTAGCGCCTCCGGCGGCTTCTCGCTCAAAGGCACGACCTGGGGAAGATCCGATGATGCCGTCGGCATCGGGGCGGCGATCAACGGCATCTCCCGCTCGCATAGGGAATTCTTCGCGAAGGGAGGTCTGGGCCTCGTCATCGGCGAGGGCCAGCTCCGCTACAGGCCTGAGACCATCCTGGAGACGTATTACTCCGTCAGCCTGACCAGAGATGTAGCACTGTCACTGGATTATCAGTTTGTGGCAAACCCGGGCTACAACAGAGATCGTGGGCCTGCCCATTTCTTCAGTGCGCGTTTGCACACGGATTTCTGATCGGGCCATTGATATACTGTCACTCTCCCACTCTACCTGTTTGGTAACGGAATGTTGTTGGGATGCAGCGCGTTGGGCGATCAAAGCGTATGCGTGGCGCTTTGGTAGTGTGCGCCGCCGTGCTGCAGCCAGTCCGGCCCTGGCTGCGCCGCCGAGCTTGGTGCGGATTGAATCAAACGCCACTCTTCCGAAACAGTAAGCTCTCGGCGATGCTTCCTTTTACCTACACTCAGGGTCAAGCTTGGATCGTTGCGCGATCGGCGTCACCCGTGATTGAAGGGCTTCTGAACCCTTGGACGACGAGGTGTTCCATGCCCGTTGCCACACGGTGCTGATGGGAAGAGGAACTCGCCGAAAGCACGTTCGCCGATGCCAGCCTCGAGCAGCGGCTGCACCGGCTCGTCGGACAGATGGACCGCAGCCTCGGCGGCTATCTCGCTCGCTCACGCGCTCCGCCGCCCGGCAATCTCGTCATGTGGCGCGGCTTTGCACGGCTCACCGACATTGCGCTCGGAGCCGCCGTCGCGCGGACATCGCCAGGATGTGGGTAAAAGGAAGCCTCACCGAACGCTTACGTCGTCGCCACCGTCGCGCTCAAGACCAAGGCGATGCTCTTCGGCACTCTGCTCGCTACCATTACAGCCTCATGCAAGGTTATGAACCTACACCTTCGTTTGGAGGAGCGCGCGTGGCTCGCGTTCCGACCCTGGTGCAAAGCTTGGAGCTAGCGACATGACTGAGGTCTACCTATTCGATCTGGCATCGAAGCAGGCACGCTATCTTGCCGTGCGGCAGGCAACCATTGCGGGTAATGTCGCGAACGCGAACACACCGGGATACAAGGCCAGGGACGTGGTACCATTTTCTCAGGTGATGGCTCAGACTCACCTCGAATTGGCAGTCACGGCCTCTGCCCATACCAGCATTTTGGCGAGCGATGCTCCTGTGCGGACAATGCAGTCTCGGGAAGGCTGGGATGTTCTAGAAACGTCAAGCGCCGTCAGTCTTGAGCAAGAGATGCTAAAGGCAAACGATGTTTCGCGTCAGCATAACCTTAATATCGGAGTCACAAAGGCGTTTGATCGCATGTTGAGTCTTGCTATTAGGGGCGCATAATAGTGATTCTTGTCACACATCCAAGTTCGAAGCTGAGAGGTTTTGGCCGATAACGCCGCCTCCTCGACAGAAGTCACCCTGACTACCCCACTGCCGATGTGAGCGGCAATCTCGAGATGCCCAACGTCTATCCCGTCACTGAGATGGCTGGGTTGCGCGCAGCCATGGGCACCTACGAGTTCGATCTGAAGGTGATTGCGACGCTCGATGACCTCAACAGGCGCACCATCGACCTGCTTAAAGTAAGCGCTCGGTGACGGAGCCACTGGTCAGGCGGCCTGCTCGGCTCTACCGGTCGGCATCCAGTTCCAGGGCAGCAGATCGGCCAAGCGCTTGGCCGGATGATCGGCGATGCGCGTGAGCACATCGCGCAGGTAGCCCTCGGGATCGAGCCCGTTCATCTTCGCCGTCTCGATCAGCGTGTAGAACGCCGCCGCCCGCTCGGCGCCCAGCTCTGATCCCGCGAACAGGTAGTTCTTGCGCCCGACCGCCACGCAGCGCAGCGCCCGCTCGGCCGCGTTGTTGTCGAGGGTGAGACGGCCGTCGTCGAAGGTTCGCATGAGCGCCGGCCAGCGCGCCAGCATATAGCGTAGCGCCTTGGCCAGGTCGGACCGGCCCGGCACCTGGGCCAGGCTCGTCTCGGCAAACGCCTTCAGCGCCTCGGCCAGCGGCTTCGACCGCATTTGTCGCTCGCGGGTACGAGCATCAGGCGGCTTGCCGTGCAGGTCGCGCTCGACCCCGTAGAGCGCCCCGATCCGCTCCAGCGCCTCCGCCGCAAGCGCCGAGCCCGTCGCGGCGTGCACGTCGAAGATCTTGCGTCGCACATGCGCCCAGCACGCCGCCTCGGTCAGGGCACCGCCCGCACGCCCGGCCTCGTACAGCCCGTTGAAGCCGGCATAGCCGTCGGCCACCAGCACGCCGGAGAAGGCCGCCAGGTGGGCGAGCGGGCGCTCGCCTCGACGGTCGGGAGAGGCGAAGAACACCGCCGCCGGCGGGCGGGCGCCGCCGTGGGGACGCTCATCCCGGACGTAGGTCCACAGCCGTCCGGTGCTCGTCTTGCCCGTGCCGGGCGCCAGCACCGGGATCGGCGTGTCGTCGCCGTGCAGGACGTCCGAGCCCCCGATCACCTCCCGGCGCAGAAGTTCGGTCAGCGGCTGCAGCGTGGCCGCGGTCGCGCCGAGCCAGCCCGAGAGCGTCGAGGTCGCCAGATCGACGCCGTCGCGCGCATAGATCTCGGCTTGGCGATACAGCGGCAAGTGGTCGTCGAACTTCGCCACCGCGATGTGGGCCAGGAGCCCCGGACCAGCCCGCCCGCGGGGAACCGCATGGTGGGGAGCCGGTGCCTGGACCACCTGCTCGCAGGCGCGGCAGGCGAACGCCTCGCGGATGTGACGCACGACCTTGAACCGGCCCGGCACGTAGTCGAGGCTCTCGGTGACGTCCTCGCCGATCCGGCGCAAGCTCCCGCCGCAGGCCGGGCAGGCGCAGGGACCGGCGTGGACCACGCTCTCGCGCGGCAGGTGGGCCGGCAGGTCCCGCCGGGCGGGCTTGAGCCGTGCGGCCTCCCTCGCCTCGGCGACGACCAACGCGCCGGCCAGACGCTCGGCCTCGTCGACCTCCAGCGCTTCGATGGCCAGTTCGAGCTGCTCGAGGCGCGGGCCGAACTTCTCGGACGAGGTGCCGAACCGCGCCCGCTTCAGCCGGGCGAGCTCGCCACGCAGCTTCTCGATCAGGGTGCTGGCATGGACCGCCTCGCGCGCCAGGCCGACGATCAGACGCTTGAGCGCGTTGACGTCGTCGGGCAGCGTCGCAAGATCGAGAGCCATGCCAACAGCTTAGCTCTCGCCAAGGGCCGTCGCCACCGGTTCTGGCACCCGACGTAGCCGCCTCGGTAGTCTGCCGCTCTCAGCCCGCGATCGTCGGCCGGTCGGTGCGCAGCGGCGCACGCCAGTCAATCCCCTCCAGAAGCATGGCGAGCTGGGCCGGCGTCAATGCAGCAGCGGCACCGGCGGTGGACGGCCAGACGAAGCGCCCCTTCTCCAGGCGCTTGGCGAACAGGCACAGGCCCTGGCCGTCCCACCACAGCACCTTGATCAGGTGGCCCTGCCGCCCGCGGAACACGAAGGCCTGGCCCGAGAACGGATCGCGCGCCAGATGGTCCTGGACGAGGGCGGCCAGCCCGTCGAACCCCTTGCGTGTCAACGGGCACCGAAGTCTCCGCAATTGTGGGCTTTCAAAATTCCCTGGCCGGCGGGTTCGGTGCGGATCGGTGATCAGCCGGCCGTGTGATCGGAGGCAGCCTTTCCGGGTGGACGACCGCGACGCCTGGGTGCGGGCGGCGGAACGATCAGGGCCTTGGAGCGGACGTGCTCGGGGACGAGGTCGGCGTGC
>NZ_CP028845.1:0-177452 GCF_003058325.1 Methylobacterium currus | reverse complement strand
TGGCACCGTCGGTCGAGCCGGCGAGTTTGATGAAATTGCCGCTTATCGCCGCCTGGACATTCGATCCACCCGCTTTCAGCTGGGAGTTGATCGAGCTGACCAGGGTGGACTGGCTGGTGTCGTCGACGTTCTTGTTCAAGGTGATGCTGACGCCATCAATGCTCATCGTGAGGCTTGTCGCGCCGGCCGTGAACAGAGCCGTTTGAATAGCAGTCTGCGTGCTGACGTCGACGTTGCCTGTCTTGTTCGCGGCCACACCACTCGTGTTCGTACTCAACGCAGTATCGGCCAGGACTGACGTGGCGCCGGTCGACAGGAGGTTGTCGGCCGTGGCGCCGGTCAAAGCCGTGGAGGAGATCGCAGCCTTCGCGACGAAGGAGTTAGAGGCACTGGATAGCCTGCTGAGCCACCGACTTCAGCTGGTCAGTCAGGCCCTGCAGCTTGGTGATACCGGTATTGGCCGCCTGGATCGTCTGGATGCCGTCGACACCGCGTCGAGCAGGCCGCTGAGCGACGACGAGCGCGAGGACAGGCCTTGAGCGGTGAAGTAATTGCTCGGGTTGTCGAGGGCGCTGTTGACCTTCTTGCCGGAAGACAGGCGGGTCTGGGTGGTGGAGAGCATGTCGGCCGTGCCCTGCAGCGACAGGAGGTTCTGACGCGTGGCGGCCGACAGGTGATACCGGAAGACATGAGGGCGATCCTATTTAGATCTTTAACCTTCAGATTTCGAAGGCGCCATCACTCTCCAACGAGCGTCCTGCTTGATCCTTACTGCGATCACCGGAAGCGTCTCATTGGCCAGAATTTTTGGAGAGTATGATTTACGAGACCTCAATTCTATCGCAGCAGCACGATACTCAATCAGAGTACCCTCGCCTGGCCATCCACATGTGACCCTGGAGACAGCCTTTAGGAATGCGGTACATACTTAATGCAAGATAATGGGATATTGAATAGATTGATCATTAAATAATAGATTTTATGAGATTTTTTTATGAGGTTTCATGATAAATATTCAGATATAAAAACATTACATACATTAATGACTATATGTAATATAATATACCATTATAAATACTTATATTTATTTTGTAATTATATAACAGAGATTATAAGCAACTTTAATTCTGCTTCCTGCGGCAGCAACAAGGTCAATCCGCATGATTTAAAAAAGGAAACGGCCGAGGCGTGAGCCCCGGCCGTTTGTCTTACGCTTAAGGCTGAGCGTCGATCAGCGCAGGAGCTGCAGGATGCCTTGCTGGGCCTGGTTGGCGAGCGACAGCGCCGAGATGCCGAGCGAGTTGCGGGTCGACAGCGCCTGCGAGTTCGCCGCCTCCTCGTTCAGGTCGGCGTTCGTCAGGTTCGCCGCACCCGTGTCGAGCACGTTGATCATCTGCTTGGTGAAGTCCTGACGGTTCTGCACCACCGCCAGGTTCGCCCCCAGCGATGAGGCCTGGTTCTGCAGCGAGTTCGACGCGCTGGTGATCTTCTTCATCACGTCGTTGATCGAGTTAGTATCCTGGAAGTCAACCTGGCCGATCGCCGAGAGTCCAATCGAGGACGAGGTCACCGAAGAACCCTGGATCTTGAGGGACGACGTGCCCTTCTCGTTGAAGGCGATGTTCAAGGTGTCGCCCGCCAGCAGGTTCGTGCCGTTGAACCCGGAGTCGAGGGCCATCTGATCGATCTGGGTCAGAAGGGTTGTTGTAGGTGTTGACCAAGCCGTTGCGGGTGTTCGCCCCGTCGCCGGGCAATGATCGCAGTCGAGGTGCCGGAGCTGAACGGGTTGAGTGTGCCTGTGGCAGTCAGTTGGAGAGCGTCAGCACCCGACTCGTTCGTGGTTGTGATCTTGAGCTGGCCGGTCGAGCTGTCGAGGCTTGCCATGGCGTTGGCGGGGTGCCAGGGCAGCGTTGAGCTGGGTCAGGCTGGAGATCTGGCCGCTGCCGGTGCCGAACGCGACGTTGACGGTAGTTCCGTTAGCAACCTTGACTGCGATCGAACTGTTTGCGAGCGCGCTGGCATTGAAGCTTTGGTAATTCACGCCAACGAGCGCAGGTGGAGTAGTATACTGCTGAATGGTCGTGGCACCCTGACCAGCGGCATAGCTCTTGAACGCAGTGAAGCCGAGGTTGGTCACCTTAGCGGTCGCAGTGCTGCCGTCGCCCAGGTTGATGGCGGTGGAGGCGTCCGCGGCTGTAAAGGTGAACTTGCGGGTCGTCGAGTCGAAGCTCGCACTGACCGTGCCGCCGGTGGCCGTGCCGACCTTCTGAGCAAGCGAGCTCAGCGTATCGGACTTCGAGACCATCACCGACTGACCGTTGACGGTGAAGCTGTCGCCGGCCGTGAAGCCGATGGCCGTCGCGAGCGTCGTCGCGGTCGGCGAGAATGTGCCGTTGACAAGGAACTGACCGGCAGCGTTCGCGGTGATACCAAAACCCAGCTTCGTGTTGGCCGTACTGTCCACGCTGAAGGTGGCACCGTCGGTCGAGCCGGCGAGTTTGATGAAATTGGCCGCTTATCGCCGCCTGGACATTCGATCCACCCGCTTTCAGCTGGGAGTTGATCGAGCTGACCAGGGTGGACTGGCTGGTGTCGTCGACGTTCTTGTTCAAGGTGATGCTGACGCCATCAATGCTCATCGTGAGGCTTGTCGCGCCGGCCGTGAACAGAGCCGTTTGAATAGCAGTCTGCGTGCTGACGTCGACGTTGCCTGTCTTGTTCGCGGCCACACCACTCGTGTTCGTACTCAACGCAGTATCGGCCAGGACTGACGTGGCGCCGGTCGACAGGAGGTTGTCGGCCGTGGCGCCGGTCAAAGCCGTGGAGGAGATCGCAGCCTTCGCGACGAAAGCGTTGGAGGAGCCAAGGGCCTGCTGGGCCACCGACTTCAGCTGATCGGTCAGACTCTTCAGCTTGGTGATACCGGTATTGGCCGCCTGGATCGTCTGGATGCCGTTCGACACCGCGTCGAGCAGGCCGCTGAGCGACGACGAGCGCGAGGACAGGCCTTGAGCGGTGAAGTAGCTGCTCGGGTTGTCGAGGGCGCTGTTGACCTTCTTGCCGGAAGACAAGCGGGTCTGCGTCGTAGAGAGGAGGCTGGCCGTGTCCTGCAGCGACAGGAGGTTCTGGCGCGTGGCGGCCGACAGCGTGATATCGGAAGACATGAGGGCGATCCTATTTAGATCTTTAACCTTCAGTTTCGGAAGGCGCCATCACTCTCCAACGAGCGTCCCTGCTTGATCCTTACTGCGATCACCGGAAGCGTCCCATTAGCCAGGATTTTTGAAAGTATGATTTACGAATGATTAACGCCATTGGGGCAGAGTAACCCCAGATCAGAGCACCTCCCGCATGGCCCTCCGTATCGATCTTAAGCCGCATGAGCGAGTCATTGTAGGCAACGTCTCGATCCGAAACGTTGATCGTCGAGCATCGCTGACTTTCGAAACAAAGACCGAATTTTTACGTGAGAAGGATATATTGGCTGAAAACCAAGCAAGAACCGTTTGTGAACGACTGTACGTTACTTTACAAGCTGTTTATATAACAGATAATTACATCGAGGTTGAAAACGCATTTATTTCATCGACAACTGAGACAATTAAAGCGGCTCCAAGTATGGGCTGTATATATCAGAGCCTTATAAGGAAATCGTATGTAATAATTTCTATCAAGCTCTCAAAATCGGTCAAGAGCTTATAAAATATGAGAAATCGCTTCTTGATCTAATAGGACGCAAAAATATGTCCTTCTCTTAGAAACACAAAATTGGTATCACAACGAACTACAAATAGGGGTGACCATCATGCCGCTTCGCTTAACAATAATGCCCTTCGAAACCATCTATATCAATGGCGCTATCATCGTAAATGGTTCCAGTAAGGCAGATATTGTACTCAAAAATCAATGCCGCATGCTTCGTGGCAGTGAAATGATCTCCGAAGAAGAAGCTCGCACACCCTGCAAGAGGATAGTTTATCTATTGCAGCAGATACACCTCAAAGAAGATCACTCTGAAGAGTTGAGGGAATTATCTTCTTGTATTTTAGAATTGCTAGTGCATCTACCGGGATCAAATAAATATATTAATAATATTCAAAATTCACTCGATGAAAAAAAGACACATGCGGCGCTCAAGCATGGCAAAGCGCTAGCTACCTACGAGGCGCAAGTGAGTTAATACATCATCAGTCCCTCAATCTGAGCACGACGTGTCGGCCAACATTCTCAGGCCGGAAGCTTCTCAGCGAGAGACTCATCGGCGAAGTCATGATCCATACCGAGGCCGGTTCACGAGTTGCTAACCATGTCCGATAAGAGTGCGACTGAGATATAAGCCAGAACTTTGAAACCCCAATCGCAACAATATCGTGCGTGATGTAAATATTGCACACAATTTCAGCTAGAGCTGGTAATGAGCGGCGATCCCGACACTGCGGCGCAGAACAAGGCGGCTTGGGACAACAGCCACCACGTTACCAGGCAACTGCAGCAGGGGATCGAGAGCGATCATTTCCGAGTGAAACGGGCGATGCCGTGGGTGGGTGGGTTCCCCTCGTTCACCACGGCCCGGCGCACGATTTGCAGCTTCGAGGCGATGCTGTGGCTGCGCAAAGGCTTCGGGTTGCTGGTGCGCCTGCTCGCACACCCATCGCGCCTTGATCGCGCCCACGAGTGCCCGTCGCGTGATCCGCGCCGGCAGGTTGGACAGGTAGTACTTGCGCTCGCCCGAGTGATGTTCACCCGCTTTCGTGGAGTGGTGATCAGCTTGCGGGCGATGGGTCTGTCAGCATCTCCTTCTCGTAGCGGATCGGCGAGCGGTAGCCGAGGGCGGAGTGGCGTCGAACTGGATTGTAGAAGCCCTCGATGAAGGTGAAGACGGCCATTCGGGCCTGAGCTTGTGAAGCCAAGCGCCGGCGGTCGAGCAGTTCGCATTCGAGGGTCGCGAAGAAGCTTTCGGCCATGGCGTTGTCGTAGGCATCGCCGATCGAGCCCATCGAGGGCCGAACACCGGCTTCCCGGCAACGGTTGCCGAAGGCGAGAGCGGTGTACTGACTTCCCTGGTCGGAATGGTGAATGACGGCGCTCGGTTTACGCTGGCCGATCGCCATCTCCAGGGCGTCGAGCACGAGCTCGGTTCGCAGATGGTTCGCCATCGCCCACCCCACGATCCGCCGGCTCCAGGCATCGAGGACCACGGCGAGGTAGAGGAAGCCAGCGGCGGTCGGCACATAAGTGATGTCGCCGACCCAGAGCTGGTTGGGGCCTTCGGCTCGGAAGTTGCGCTCAACGAGATCGGGGGCTGGCCGGGCCTTCTTGTCCCGCCGCGTGGTGATGACAGCTCGCCGCCGCCGGCTGGCGCCGACGAGGCCGCCTGCGCGCATCAGGCGCGCAATGCGCTTGCGCCCATGGCGTGATCCTTCGGCCGCCAACTCAGCATGAACGCGTGGAGCACCGTAGGCTTCGCCGAGCCCGCGTGAATCGTGCGGATCCGCTTCAACAGCGCGGCATCGGCCTGCGCGTGGGCCGAGGGCTCCCGTTGCCGCCAGGCATGGTAGCCTGCTTCCGAGACGCCGAGCACGCGGGCCATGACGGCGATAGGAAAGGTGGCCCGGTTTGCGCTCATGAACCGGAAGATCCCGACGGCACCGCGCCGGTCTCCCGCGCGAACCAGGCCGCGGCTTTTGACAGGATATCCCGCTCCAGCCGCAGTTGGCGCACCTCGCGGCGCAGACGGATCAGTTCTTCACGTTCGGCAGCCGTGAGGGTCTCTGTCTTTGCCTCACGGCGCTCCTCGGTCTTGTCAGCCTGTGCGACCCAGTTCCGGATGGCCTGAGCCGACGGTTCGAACTCACGGGCAAGATCGGTGGGATCGCGTCCGGCGCGGACCAGTTCGACGATCTGACGACGGAACTCAGCAGGATAGGGCGGACGTGTATGGGGCATCGGTTGCACCTCGTGGAAAAGCCTGAAGGGCTCCACGAAAGCGGGTCAACATCGGGGTCAATGGTCGTCTCTATGGTTGACCCGACCGGTAGCAAGCCACAGCGACACGAAGGCTGCCCCCGTGCATATCGGCGCGAGGAGAGCCGCGAGAAAGAGGAAGATCGCCGGGATCATGCGATGGGCGCCACCAGGATCGCGGTCCGCACCGCGGGGCGCATCTGCCAAAGCGTGACATTCGGGCGGGCCAGCACCTCGACGGCGTAGGTGTGCGCCTGAACAGCAGCGACGACGAGGCGCTTGCCGCCGATCTCCAGCGACACCGGCCTCCACGGATCAGCGAGGTAAGCCGAGATTGCATTGTCGAGCGCTTTGGGCGTCAGGAGCTTCTTTAACCGGCTGGTGCCGGCAGGCCGTCCACTTCCCGGGGCCCGGTGAGAGGATGGTCGAAAACGTACGCTAAGCCCGCCGACCGGTGCGGGCGAGGAGCTTTTCTCCGTCTGGCCTGATCGCCCCCTTGGGCGTGACGTGCCGGTAGAGGGTCTGCCGGGTGATGCCGAGTTCCACGCAGAGGTCGGCGACGCAGGTTTCGGGGTTTCCCATCGCGGCCTGAGCCAGGCGCAGCTTGGCGGGCGTCATCTTGAAGGGGCGACCGCCCCTGCGGCCCCGGGCGCGAGCCGCGGCCAGCCCGGCCTTCGTGCGCTCGGAGATCAACTCGCGCTCGAACTCGGCCAAGCCGGCGAAGATGGCGAACACCAGCCGGCCGTTGGCCGTGGTGGTATCGATCGAGGCGCCTTCGCCCGACAGCACCTTCAGCCCGACGTTGCGCTTCGTGAGATCCCCGACCAGGTTGACGAGGTGGCGCAGGTCGCGGCCGAGCCGGTCGAGCTTCCACACCGCCAGCGTGTCGCCGATCCGTAGCGCCTTGAGGCAGGCCTCGAGCCCGGGACGATCGTCGCGCCGACCGGAGGCGGCATCCTCGTAGATGTGCCCGGGATCGACGCCGGCCGCGACGAGCGCGTCGCGCTGCAGGTCGTGCACTTGGCTGCCGTCGGCCTTGGACACCCGGGCGTAGCCGATCACGGTCGTCATTCATACGTCCGTCTGCGTGACGGAGCGGCATTGCCCGCCGATCGGTCAGCATGATGTCACACAACCCGTCTTGTGGTCTACGCTCCGTGAACAGGCCCGCATTCCTGTTTCGTGACGGATGGGAAGCGGATGCCGGCCAAGACTATCTTGTCACCGGCGCAGCGCGCCGCGATCTTCGACCCGCCTGCCGATCACGCGACGATCGAACGACTCTACACCCTCGGTCCCGCCGACCTCGTGCAGGTGGCACGGCGTCGGCGAGGTCCGAACCGGATCGGCCATGCGGTGCAGCTCTGCTACCTCCGTCATCCCGGACGCGCACTGGTGGCGGGTGAGGCGGTGCCCGACGCGATGCTGGAGTTGCTCGCCGGTCAGATCGGATGCGATGCCACCGACTTCGCCAGCTATGCCGCCCGCCCGACGACGCTGCGCGAGCATCGCGCCGAGATCGAAGCCTGGCTCGGCCTGCGCGCCTTCGAGCGGGCGGACGTGCGATCGATGCTGGCGGTGGGGTCGGAGATCGCCGCCTCGACCGACCGGGGCGAGACGATCGTCGCCGGCATGGTCGATCGGCTGCGGCTGGGCCGGATCGTGCTGCCGGCCGCATCGACGCTGGAACGGCTGGCGCTCATCGTACGGACCCGGGCGCGCAAGGCCGCCCATGCCGGGCTGATCCGAGACTGCCCGGCCGAGCAGCAAGCGGCGCTCGATCGCCTGATCGCCTCGGACGACGACGGCCGCACCCGGCTCGGCTGGATACGGGAGTGGCCGGAGGCGCCGTCGGCTGCCAACCTGAAGGGGATCGTCGAACGGCTCGACGCGGTGCGCGCCATCGGGATCGCGGCGGACGGGGCACGCCGCATCCATGCCGCCCGCTACGCCGTCATCGCGCGCACCGCCGGCCTCGTCACCGCCCAGCACCTGCGCCGCCTCGAACGTCCTCGTCGGCTCGCCATGCTCGTCGCCTCCATGATCGAGATGGAGGCGGCGCTGACCGACGCCGCCCTGGTCATGGTCGAGAAGATGGTGGGCGCGCTGTTCCGCCGTGCCGACCGCACCCGCTCCGACCGGCTGCTCGGGCAAGCGCGGATGCTGAAGGACACGGCCCGCCTCCATGCCCGGCTCGGCCGCCTGCTGGTCGAGGCCCGCGCGAGCGGGCGCGACCCCTTCCGCGCGATCGACGACCGAGTGGGGTGGGATCAGCTGGAACGCAGCATCCGCTTTGCCGAGGATCTGACGCGCTCGGTCGATGACGGCCTGGAGGATGTGGTCGAACGCTATCCCGCCGTGCGGCGGTTCGCCCCGACCTTCCTCGCCGCCTTCACCTTCCGCACGGCGCGGTCGGGCGATCCGCTTCTCGGTGCGATCGAGGCGCTGCGGACGATGTACCGCGACGGTCGATCGGTCCTGCCGAAGCGGGTGCCGACCAGCTTCATCAGGCCGCGCTGGCGCAAGGTCGTGCAGCCGGTCGAAGGGACGATCGACCGGCGCGCCTACGAGATCGCGGTGATCGTCCACCTGCGCGAGCGGCTGGCCTCGGGCAGCATCTGGGTGGACGGCAGCCGCGCCTATCGCACGCTCGACGATTATCTGCTGCCCGTGCCCGCGTTCGAGACGATGCGCGCCGATGGCAACCTGCGCCTCGCCGTGTCGCCTGGGTTTGCCCAATGGCATGAGGAGCGCCGCACGCTCCTGGCCCGGCGTATGACCGAGGTGGAGCGCGCCGCCGCGGCCGGTGGGCTGGTCGACGTGACGATCGAGCGCGGGCAGCTACTGATCTCACCCATCCGGCGCTCCCCGGCCGACGAGGCCGAGGCGTTGAAGAGCCAGCTCTACGCGATGCTGCCGCGTGTCCGCATCACCGACCTGCTGGTGGAGGTCGCCGCCTGGTCGGGGTTCGCCGACCGCTTCGTCCATGCCCGCAGCGGCGTACCCGCTTCCGACCCGGCCGCGCTGATGGGCGCGATCCTCGCCGACGCGACCAACCTGGGCCTCGGGCGCATGGCGGAAAGCTCGCGCGGGCTGACGCTGCCGCGCCTGCGCTGGACAGCGGAATGGCATGTGCGCGACGAGACCTACCTGTCGGCGCTGGCGGCGATCGTCGATTGCCACACCGTGCATCCGCTCGCCGCGGTCTGGGGCCCGGGCGACACGTCGTCGTCGGACGGGCAGTTCTTCCGCGCCGGCGGTCAGGGCGAGGCGCGCGCCGATCGCAACGCCCGCTACGGCACCGAACCCGGTGTGCTGTTCTACACGCACGTCACCGACCGCTTCACGCCGTTCCACACCAAGGTCATCGCCGCCAATGCCGGCGAGGCCGCCCATGTCCTCGACGGCCTGCTCGATCATGAGAGCGACCTGGTCATCCGCGAGCATGCGACCGACACCGCGGGCGCGGTCGATCATGTCTTCGGCCTGTGCCACCTGCTCGGCTTCCGCTTCGCGCCGCGCATCCGCGATATCAACGAACGCCGGCTGTACGGCCTGTCGCCGCTCGACCCGTGGCCGACGCTGCGCCCGCTCGTCGCCGGGCCGGTCAACGTCCGCGCCATCGAGGCGGACTGGGACGAGACGCTCCGGCTCGCCGCCTCGATCCGGGCCGGCACCGTCAGCGCCTCGGTCATGCTGCGCAAGCTCGCGGGCTATCCGCGCCAGAACCCCGTGGCGCGTGCGCTGCGCGAGGTCGGGCGGGTCGAGCGCACCCTGTTCATGCTCGACTGGTTCGACGATCCCGGCCAGCGGCGCCGGACCGGCAGCATCCTCAACAAGGGCGAGGCCCGCAACGCGCTCGCCCGCGCCATCTTCTTCAACCGCCTCGGCGAGCTGCGCGACCGCACCTTCGAGAACCAGCGCCATCGTGCCTCCGGCCTGACCCTCGTGACCGCGGCCGTCACGCTGTGGAACACCGTCTATCTCGATCGCGCCGTCCGCCATCTGCGCGGCAGCGGCGTCGCGGTGCCCGACGAACGGCTCGCCCACGTCGCCCCGCTGGGCTGGGAGCATGTCGGCCTCACCGGCGACTACCTCTGGGCCGAAATCGACAAGCCCCGCGAACGGCTCAGGCCGCTCCGCCTCCACCAGCAAGGCCGCGACGCTTAGCGTACGTTTTCGACCATCCTCTCACCGGTCCCCAAGTCCGCCGCGTCCGGGGCAGGAAGCGACCACGGCCTCCAGGGCTGCGCGCACGCGGAGGAGCTCGGAGATCTTTTCGTCGACCTCCGCGATCTTGTGCTGGGCCTGGGCTCGCACCTCGGCGCAATCGGCGGCCGGGTTGGCGCGCAGGGCGAGGAGTTCCTGCGTCTCCTTCAGGGAAAACCCGATCCTCTGGGCCTGCCGGATGAAGCGGATGCGGCCGACCACCTCGGGCGAGTAGGTCCGATACCCGGCTCCTTTGACGGGCTGCTCGATCAGACCTTGGCGCTCGTAGAAGCGGATGGTCTCGACGCCCACGCCGGCGTCCTGCGCCGCCTTTCCAATGGTCAGATCCCGCATGTGCTGTCCTGGCATCACCAAGTCCGCAAGAGCCTAAAGTACGTACCATAGTACGGAGTCAAGCGGTCCCTTGGCAGCGTTGGCGACGGGCTAGGGCCTGTTGTCGCTTGAACTCTCTGCGAGGATGAGCGTTTCCCCGCTTTGAGCGAGGAGACACGATGCTGACGGACGCTCAGTGGGCCGAACTGGAACCGCTGGTGGAAGCCTGCCGGCCCAAAGGCAAGACGCCGCCCCAAGAGCTGCGCCGCACGATCTCAGCCATCCTCTGGCGGCATCACAACGGCGCCTCTTGGAGGGCCATTCCAGCCGAGTTGGGTCCCTGGTGGCAGGCCGCCCAGATCTTCATCCGCTGGGCGCGCGCCGGCGTCTGGGAGCGGCTGCTCGACCTCGTGCAGAGCCGCGGCGTCGCGCTGGGCATGGTGTTTCTCGACGGCACGAACATTCGAGCCCACCAGAAGGCGGCGGGCGCGGCCAAAAGGGGGGATCTGGAGCCGAGCGAGACCATCGTGAAGCTCTTGGCCGCTCGCGTGGCGGCTATGGCACCAAGGCCTGCGTGATCGCCGATGGACGGGGCCGCCCCGTCGGTTTCCGCCTCGCGCCCGGTCAGGCGCATGAACTGCCCCACGCCCTTCCGCTGCTCGATCAACTGCCCGGGGTGCCGAAGTGGGTGGTGGCCGACCGTGGCTTCTCCAGCCACGGCTTTCGCGAGGCGATCTGGACCGCCGGGGCCCGGCCCGCGATCCCGACCAAGAGCAACGAGGCCCCGCTCGCCTGTCCTGACTGGATCTACACCAATCGCAACATCGTCGAGCGACTGTGGGCGCGCCTCAAGGAATGGCGGGCCGTTGCCACACGCTACGAGAAGACTGCCGTCAGCTTCATGGGCGTCCTCTGCCTCGCCGCTACGCTCCTCTGGATCAAGTGACGACAGGCCCTAGTGAGCTATAGGGTCTAGGGAGATCATTCCACTGCGGCCAAGGCCTGCTCGATGCAGTAATCCGGGTGGCGGATGCGCGCTGTGGCCGGATTGAAGAGGGCCTCGACTGTTTCCCTGAGCGGCGTCTGGTCCAAGCGTTCGGCGACCCGGTCTGACTTGACCGGTGATCCTCCCTCGGTTTCACGGTTCTCCCTCACTTTGATATTGGTGGCGAATTCGGCGTGCCTCCTGCGATGAGAGGACGACCGCGCAATGCGCTTGAGCGACGATGCAGCCCCAAGCCAGCCAGGGGTGGGCGATGTCGCTCGACGTGAAGCGCACGTACGTCGTGCCTGACCAGACCGCGCAGGTCGCGCGGGCGATCTTTCCGAATGGCAATCCGGTCATGCGCCTCTACGACGACCTGTATAGGGTCGTGGCGGATCGCGACTTCGCCGACCTGTTCCCGGCCCGGGGACGGCCCGCAGAGGCACCGGCCCGACTCGCGCTCGCGACGCTCCTGCAGTTCATGGAGGGGCTGACCGATCGGCAGGCCGCCGACGCGGTTCGCACGCGGATCGACTGGAAATACCTGCTGTGTCTGGAACTGACTGACGTTGGCTTCGACCACACTGTCCTGAGCGAGTTTCGCACGCGCCTTCTCGCGCACGGGGCGGAAAGCCGCCTCCTCGACGCAACTCTCAAACTGGCGCGAGAGCGCGGACTGCTGAAGGGCGGCGGACGCCAGCGCAGCGACTCCACGCACGTCCTCGGGGCGATGCGCACCATGAGCCGGCTCGAAGTCGTCGGCGAGACATTGCGCTACGCACTGAACGCGCTGGCGACGGTGGCGCCCGACTGGCTGCGCGCGTGCACGACCCCGACATGGGCCGAACGCTACGAGCTCCGAGCGAGCGAGTTTCGGCTGCCCAAGAGCCAGACTGGGCGCCGGGCGTGGGCGGTGCAGACCGGCGTCGATGGCTTCACGTTGCTGGCTCTCGCCACAGCGGACGGCGCGCCGCCGGTTGTGCGGGACGCCGCGGCCCTTGAGACCCTGCGGCGCGTCTGGGTGCAGAACTTCCTGGTCGAGCACGGGCCGGAAGGCGCCCGCGTCGAGTGGCGGACGAATGATCAGGTGCCGCCGTCGGGTCGCTACATCGGCTCGCCCTACGACGTGGAGGCGCGCTACGCGAGCAAGGGCGCGACGGTGTGGAGCGGCTACAAGGTGCACCTGACCGAGACGTGCGACGAGGGCACCCCGAACCTGATCACCAACGTTGAGACGACGACCGCCGCGGTCTCGGACGACGCCACGACTTCGACCATCCACGCGGCGCTCGCTGCACGGGGCCTGCTGCCCAAGACCCACATTGCCGACACCGGCTTTGTGAATGCGGCGCTGTTCGTCGACGCCCAGGAACGCTACGGGGTCGACCTGATTGGCCCGACGCGCGGCGACCGACAGTGGCAGGCGCGGGCCGGCGCTGGGTTCGCCGCACGGGACTTCGCCATCGACTTCGTTCAGCAGCGGGCAACGTGTCCAGCCGGCAAGCGAAGCCAGAGCTGGACGCCGGCGCTCGCCCGCGGCACGACGCCGGTGATCAAGATCAAGTTCGCCCCCAGCGACTGCCGAGCGTGCCCGCTCCGGCCGCAGTGCACGCGCGCGAGCACTGCACGCCGGGCGATCACGATCCGCCCAGAGGCGCAACACGAGGCTTTGCGCGTCGGGCGGGCGCGGGAGCAGACCGCGGATTTCGCAGCCGAATACGCGCGGCGGGCCGGCGTCGAAGGCACGATTGCCCAGGGTGTGCGGTCATCTCGGCTCCGACGAACGCCGTACTTTGGGCACGCGAAGACGCACCTTGCCCACCTGATGACGGCAGCCGCGATGAACTTGGCACGCTTGCTGCGGTGGCTGGCAGACGAACCAAAGGCGCGAACACGGCACTCAGCCTTTGCGCGGCTGCATCAACTCGCGGCCTGACTGAGCTGTGCCGAATTCGCCACCAATATCACTTTGCGTGGATCAGGCAGCGAGGAGGACGTGGCGACGGAGGAGTGCGAAGCTGGCGCGGCCGTACATGGTGCGTTTGAGCATCTTCAGCCGACTGATCTGCCCTTCCGCCTGCGCGTTGCTCCAGGACGTCGTCAGCGCCGCCCGAACGGCCGCCCTATCCTGCACCAAGCCGGCTGCGAAGGTCGCCAGCGCCGCGACGCCACAGCTCCGCGTCTCCAAGAGCCATCTGTCGAGTTCGCCGACCGCATCCGCCGGTCGGTCGCCGCCCAGGCCGCAGGCGCGCACCAGCATCGTGAACCGCTGCGCCAGATCGGCCACGCGTGCTGCCTCGGCATCCTGCCGGATACGAGCGAGATCGTCCGTGGCGCGGGGCGGCAGTGTCGCGACGGGTTGCCCCAGGATCTAGGCCAGCTGCTTCGGAGACGCGATTTGGTTCTGCTCTGGTACCCTCGGCGCGCGTCGCGCCGGTCCGCGACAGCCACTAAAAAACTAAAACAGGGGAGGATCAGGTGATGCCCGTGATCCATCTCGCCCGACCACCGCCACCAGGGGCGGTCTCGAACTCCTCGAAGTCGTGAAAGGGCGTGTTCTGATGCATCATTGCACTGCCTGCAGGACGAGCCTGCGTTGGACCGGGTCCGCAAGGCCGGGGATCTTTGCGGCGAGGGTGAGCGCCCAGGCGCCCTGCATCGAAAGATCGGTCTCGAAACGGTAGTAGCCGGGCAGTGTATCGGCCTGAAGCTCCAGCGGGGCCGCCATCTGGCCCATCCCGTCAGGCGACATGTCGATCCGGCTGATGAACAGGACCGCGTCCGGAACCACCTTGCCGGTGCGCTCGTCGACGAGCCGGACCAGGATGGTCGTGCCGTAACCCTGCTTCACCTCACGCTCGACGAGCTCGAAGGCATAATGGTCCGAAGCGGCGCGGCTCAAGGACGACGCGACGGCGACGCCAGCGCCCATGAGAAGCAGCACCAGCGCGAGAGTGCGCCATAATGGGAGGCGCCGCCACGTGGGGGCGGCCGCAGCAGGTGCTGCGGCCAGCGGTGGCGTGCGAGGTGGGGTGCTCAAAACTCAGGGCCGCCGGCAGTGCCGCCGAGGTTTTGCTGAGCTGGCGGGCGCTCCGGGAACTGCGCGTTGCCGCGCGTGCTGCTGCGGAAGTCTCGTCCCTGGACGTCGCGCAAGACGCGCGTGCGGTTCGGGCTGCCCGCGAGGCTCCCCGTCATCTCCGGATCACGCAGGGCGGGGCTTGAGATATGATGCTTGGAGGCGCGGACCGGTCCGCGTCTGCCAACTGGGCGCGGCCGATGCCGTGCCCACGAAGGCCAATGTTACGAGAGCAATGCCACCGAAAGGTTTCATGATCTTGTCCACCGTCCTTTGAGGGAGCGCCCTTGCTTCAGTGCCATTGCTCATGAGTTCGGAGCTCAAAATCTTTTCGTTACATCCGGATGTGCGGGATGCCCGGCGCCTTCCCGACATCGCCGGGATCGAACATCGGCACGCCGATGCGTGGCCTTCTCGGACTGTGCTCCGAACTCGACCAAGAGACGCGTCCCCTCACGCCTCGCCAAGCCGTCGTAAAGCCGGACGATCAACGCCGACCGCGGCGGCATCGGAATGGCCGGCTGGGCAACGAGTCTGTGAGGGCTTGTCGCCTGCGCTTACTTGAGTAGGCCGAGGACACGAAAGCCCGGCCGCGGCAACGGACGCCGCTACCGGCGCCCTGTGCCGTGATGTTTTAGCCCGTCTTATTCACCGGGCAGTGGCTTGCGGCGTGTTTTGGGCTGATGGCGCGCGGGCTCGGGCGTCTGTTCTGACGCGTGTGGACCTGGATCGTTCTGTCAGCACTGGAGGGACGGGAGCGGGTTTGTGGGGGCATCACGGCCCCTTGGTTTAGCCAGGTGCTGGGGCGAGCGTGGTCGCAAGATGGCTCAGTAGGTCGGCCTCAGGACAGGCGGTGGCGAAGGCGAGGCGAACCCGGCTGGCGGTCTCGCGGATGCGGGCGCCGAGCTTCAGGAGGCGCAGCCGGAGCGTGGCGAACTCGGCCGTGGCGAGGCGGTGCGCTTTCGGGATGGCCTCACGCACGCTCAGCATCAGCCAGTAGGCCGCCGTGTGCAGGACGAGCCGCATCTGGTTGGCGGCGGGATGCCGGCACGAGGTACGGTCGGAGGCGAGCTGGCTCTTGTGCAGCTTGATCAGGTTCTCGGCCTGTCCGCGGGCACAGTACAGGTCGGCATAGAGCCATTCCGGCGTGCCGGTCGTGATGTTTGTGACGACATAGCGGACGTCGAGGCCGAGCCGGGTCGCCTCGATACGGGCGACGACGCGCCGCTCCTGCCGCCAGGATTTGGCCGCGTGCCGGGTCTCGGCAAAGCCCCGCACCGCGTCCTCGTTGTCGATGGCTCGCACAACTCTGATGTGATCGGCCGTCTGTTCCACCTTGGCCGCCAGCGCTTTGGTGCCGGTCAAACCGAAGACGTAAGCGACGCGGTTGTTCTCGCACCAGTCCATTGCCTCGGGCCGGCCGTAGTGGCCGTCGCCCCGGATGGTGATCGCGGTGTTCGGCCAATGACGGCGGATCGCCCGGACCAGGCGGCGCAGATGTCCACGCACTTCGCGGCCCGAGGGCGTCTTGCCCGGCCGCAGGATCATCGCGACCGGGCGGCTGGTGGCGGTGTCGTAGACGTGGATCGGCAGAAAGCAGCGCTCATCGTGATGGGCGTTGAACAGCGACAGTTGCTGCTGGCCGTGCACCACGTCGCACGTGTCGTCGATGTCCAGGGTGACGGCGTCGGGCGGGACGGGGTAGCTGGCGCAGTAGAGGTCGACCAGCACCCGCCCGAGCCGGATGAGGTCGCGCAGACCCGGCGTGTTCTCCAGCCGCGAGACGGTGGGCTGGCTCATCAGGTCGTGCCCGCTCTCGGGCAGGCGGCCGCAGGCGAGCTTGAAGGCGGGGTCGGCGCGCAGGTGGTCGAGGTCGTCCGCATCCTCATACCCGCAGGCAATCGCCAGGATGCGCGCCAGCAGGATCTCGGGCAACGGATGCAGAACCCGGCTGGGGTCACGCCGGTCCGGGATCACAGCAGCGAGCTTGTCGGCAATGTCCAACCGCCGGGCGGCCTGGGCGAGCAGCAGGACGCCGCCATCCGAGGTCAGGCGTCCGCCATCGAAGGCGGCTGTGAGCTTCTTGCCCCGAACGGATGGAAACGCGAACGGGAGACACGTAGGATCGGACATGGCGGGCGTGGCAGGCTCGGTGCGATCTGAAGGCTTGGCGTCAGCACCCAATCCCTAAGCTACAACAATGCTTTATGCTACGCTCGCCACCCCAGATCCACCGTCCTCGTGAATAAGACGGGTTAGAACTTCGCGCCGGCGGGCCTCGGCTGACGGTGCGCAGGTCGACGCGGGGCGTTGTTGATCGAACCGGTCGTCAGGTCTCTCGGGGGCGGAGCGAGCGTCGACGGTGCAGCCGCCGTCCGGTGATTCCTCCACGATGGGGGCAGCGACTCCCAATACGCAGCCGAGGCCTGATTTGGCAGGCCCGAGACTAGGAAAGCTCCGACGCCCAGAACGACGAAAGTTCTTTTCATGGCGGGATCCCTTTTATGCTCTTGAAGCTTGATGCTTCTTCTTGCAATTTCGGAATGGCCGCTCACGTTACAAGGCTGGGCGAATAGTTGGTTAAGTCGGACACGCTCTCTCACTGCTTCAGCCAGGGGGCGCTCTGCGCCGTTGCGCTGGCTCTCACGGGCGATGCACGCTCTTTCGCTAGACGTATGAAGATGCTTCGAAAATCACGTCGCGCGCGGTGCGTTTTGTCGGTGTCGGTGCGTCAGCCCTGATCCCTGCGCCCCGCTGAAGTGAAGAGATAGAAGCCGTCACGCTGTGCTGCGGTCCGGGCCGTAGCCTTATCAAAACCGCGTATTCTGAAGCCTCTTTTTCCGAGGGTGCCTCGGAACAACCAAGCGGCGCCGAAGAGGAACGCGGGGATCACGCGACTTGTCGGGACTGCGCAGAACAGATCCTGAGCGAACCGGCTCTCGAAGATGAGGTATCCCGAGCTGCACCCCGGCATGCTGAGCGAGGCGGAGCAGGCGCTCCCAGACACCAAGGCGGGTCCAACGGACGAAGGTCTGCGCGGCGCGAGCCCAGGGACCAAACTCAGCTGGGATGGCGCGCCACTTGGCCCTGCTCTGATGCCGCCAGAGGATGGCCGAAATCGTCCGGCGCTGATCCTGCGGCGGGGTCTTGGCCCTCGGCCGGCGTGCCTCGATCAGCGGCTCCAGCTTTCTCCATTCTGCGTCGTCCAGCATCTCTCCTCCCAGTCAGGAGGAGCAAACGCCCGCACACGGAACACGTTCAAGGCCAAACAGGCCGTAGACAGCCGATCCTTGCGGACGACACCATCGACACTTCAACCCGCAATTGGCAGCTTTGGCCGTGTTGTTCCGCCGTCCGGCGAAAGTGCACCGATGATGTTGCACTCAGCAATGGAGCCGCAACCACAACGATCGATGACGTCTCTCAGTTCATTCGACAACCTCATGAGGTCGGAAATTTTCTGCTCGATCTCCGACAGATGCGCACGTGCGATAATGTCCACCTCTGCGCAAGACCTGTCGCGCTGGTCCGCCAGGGCGAGGAGTTCCCGGACCTTCTTCACCGTGAAGCCCAGGTCGCGGCTGCGGCGGATGAAGCTCAACCGGCGCAGGTGCTCGTCGCCATAGGACCGATAGTTGCCGTCCGTCCGCGGCGGAGCCGGAAGCAAGCCCACCCGCTCGTACCATCGGATCGTCTCGACCTTGGTGGCCGTCGCCGCCGCGAGGTTGCCGATGGTCATCGCATCGATCCGCGACATGCCCTTGACCCTATAGTTGCTACAGGGTTCATATAGGGGGCGCTAAGGCTCGAAGCAATCGTGCGAGCCGTGGAGCAGAACATGTCCAACGCCGCTGTCGCCGCGGCCCCGCCGGTCCCTGCGAACTTGGTCTCGCTGCGATATCGGGTGAAGGGCATGGATTGCCCGAGCTGCGCGGGCAAGATTGAGACGGCGGTCAGGCGCCTGCCCGGCATCGCAACGGTTCGGGTGAACTACACCAGTCAAACCCTCGACCTCACGCTTGATGAGACCGGAACGCCGCGCGACGCTCTTGAGCAGCGTGTCGGGGCGCTCGGGTATCCCATCACGTCCCTTCCGACGGCGGCGGATCTGGCCCGATCGCAGGCGGCCAGCCTCGACGCCTCACTGGCCAAGGTGGAAGCAGAAGACATCGACCTGCCGTTCTGGCGAACCCCCAAGGCCACTCTCGCCATCGCGGTTGGTTCCCTTTTTGCGCTCGGCTTGCTGTTCGACCGCGCAATGCCCGAAGTAGCAGGCGAGTTCGCGTACTGGCCTGGAGCCCTTGTCGGACTTTCCTTCTATGGCCGGCGCGCATTCGCGGCTGCGCGGAATGGCTCGCCTTTTTCCATCGAAATGCTGATGTCGGTGGCAACGGCCGGTGCACTCGCAATCCACGCGGCCGAGGAAGCGGCCGTCGTCGTCCTGCTCTTCACCGTCGGCGAGATGCTGGAGGTCGTCGCAGCTGGGCGGGCGAGGGCCGGCATTCGCAGCCTCGTCGCGCTGGTGCCGAAGATGGCCCGCCTCGTCGACGACGTTGACGGATCGGCGCGGGAGGTGCCCGCTGTCTCCCTTCGCATCGGTCAGACCGTCGTAGTGCGTCCGGGCGACAGAGTGCCGGCCGACGGAGTGGTGACGGACGGGGCATCGAGCCTCGATGAGTCCCCCATCACGGGCGAGTCGGTGCCTAAGGCCAAGGAACCCGGTGACGCCGTCTATGCTGGCAGCGTCAACGCCGACGGTGCTCTTCAGGTTCGTGTGACGCGGGAGGCCGCTGACAACATGGTCGCGCGCATCCTGCACCTGGTCGAGGAGGCACAGGCCTCGAAGTCGCCGACGGCGCGCTTCATTGATCGGTTCAGCGCGATCTACACCCCCCTCGCGTTCGCGTTCTCCGTCCTGGTAGCCGTGGTGCCGCCGCTACTACTCGGCGGGGACTGGGGCACTTGGATCTACCGCGGGCTGGCCCTCCTGCTGATCGCCTGCCCCTGTGCCCTCGTACTCTCGACGCCGGCCGCCATCGCCTCCGGGCTAGCCGCGGGTGCGCGGCGCGGGCTGCTCGTGAAAGGCGGCGCGGCTCTGGAGACCATTGGTCGGGTGCGCACGGTCGCCTTCGACAAGACGGGCACGCTCACGGCGGGACGTCCCCGTGTCACGGACATCTTACCCTTCGGGCCGGATGCTTCGGAACGTTCCATTATCAGCCTTGCCGCCGCGGTCGAGAACGGGTCCAGCCATCCCATCGCCCGAGCTATCCTCGACCGGGCGGACAGAGACGGAGTTCCGCTCCGGCCGACCCGTGACGCGCGGACCATCCCCGGCAGGGCGGTGCAGGCTACGGTCATGGGGCAGACGGTGCTCGTTTCCTCCCCGCGCCACGCCTCGGAAAGAGTCCGTCTCGATTCCGAGGCCGAAAGCGCGGTCGCGAGCCTTGAGGCGGCCGGCAAGACGACCGTCGTCGTCCTGCGCGACGGGGAGGCGCTGGGCATCATCGCCGTGCGGGACGAGCCTCGTCTCAACGCCGCCGACGGCATCGCCGCCCTTCGCGCCATGGGCGTGGATTGCGTGATCCTGACGGGAGACAACCGGCGCACTGGGCAGGCGGTCGCCGCGCAACTCGACCTCGACGTCAGGTCCGAGCTGATGCCCGAGGACAAGCTCGCCGAGATCGCCGCCCTCAAGATCGTCGGCCCCGTCGCGATGGTGGGGGACGGCATCAACGACGCGCCCGCCCTCGCCGCGGCCAGCGTCGGCATCGCGATGGGAGGCGGGACCGACGCCGCCCTGGAGACGGCGGACGCGGCCGTGCTCAACGAGCGGGTGGCCGACGTCGCGGCCCTGGTCGCCCTGTCGCGGGCGACGCTCGGCAACATCCATCAAAATGTCACCATCGCGCTCGGCCTGAAGGTCGTGTTTCTGGTCACGACGCTCCTTGGCATCACCGGTCTGTGGCCGGCCATCCTGGCCGATACCGGCGCGACGGTGCTGGTGACCGCCAACGCGTTGCGCCTTCTGAGGGCCTGATGGTGTCGCCGTCATCATCCCAGTCACCGGCCTATGCGCCTCAAGGCCGGAGTAGGGCCCATCCGCTGCATGATGCTGCCCGGAACACCGGTGCCACCGGTGATGGCGAGGACCGGCGGCGCGAAGCCACTGAGGTTCCGCTCGGCCGGGTTCGTCGAGCCGCGACCGTTGCTGCCATGGTGGCGGCCGCCATGGCTGTCGATCTCGGGACGAAAGCGTTGGCCGTGGAGCTGCTCGCCGGGGGCGTCCCTCAGAGCCTGATGCCTGTGCTCGACCTGAGCCTGGTCTTCAACCGGGGCATCAGCTTCAGCCTGTTCCAGGCGCCCGACCCGACCTCCCTTGCGCTTCTCCTCGGGATGCAGGTCGCCCTCACATGCTTCGTGATCTGGTTGGCCCTGAATGCAGCCGAAGCGCTTCAGCGCCTCGGGTTTTCCGCGATTGCGGGCGGGGCCATCAGCAACGTCCTCGACCGGTTCATGGATGGGGCGGTCACCGACTTCCTTGACCTGCACACGGCGGGCATCCGCTGGTTTACCTTCAACCTTGCCGACGTCTGGATCTCGGTTGGCGTCGTCCTGCTGATCCTGGACGCGCTTCCGATTTGGCCCCACCGCGCCGGCATGCCGGGAGGGCTGGCGCAATGAAGCGCTCTGCCTGTCGGGGCTATACGGTCGTGCCGAACCAAACCATCCCGTCTTGGTGGCTCTGGGTTCAGGTGCCCTCACCTCCGGTGAGGATGACATGCTGGAAAAAGGGCGCTCGGGCTGGCTTTCCTGCTTGCGTTCTCGCCCCGCCAGGATAGCCAGCATGCAAGCGCGACAAGGGCCTCGGTCTTCGCCAAGACTGTCTCGGAGCTTCGCAGGGCATGGCTGGTGGGCAACCGCCGTGCACCTGCTTTCGCTCGTGCTCGTCCTGATCGTCGCTGCTCCCGACCTGAGTCTGGCGACCGACCTTGTCTATCGGGGCGTGCAGACCCAGGCTGGGACGGAACTACCGGTGATGTCGCCCGCCGATGACCCTTCGGCGGCCAAGTCCAACTCCGGTCTCGCCTGTCACGTACACTGCAGCTGCCAACAAGCGATTACGGGGGACAGCATTCCTGCGACGCCATCTCCGGACGGGACACAGCTGAACCAGTTCAAGTCCATCTGCGCGTTCGCATCGGTCTGGCCGGAACGCTTGTCGAGGCCTCCCCGCACATGAGGTAACCGCGCCACCGGAGTGGCGCGGACCTTCCGCTTCCCGCCGGGCCATCGATCCAGCTCAGATGAACACGCGGGAGCGACCGTCACCGCCCGACAGGCGGCTAATTGACGTCCCGGTTGAGTTAGGCCCAATGCGCATTCTCCTGTCCGTTGCCATCCTGGCCACCGGCATCGCCGTCGGTGGTGCGGTGCCACGCGTGTCCGAACTCATCCAGGGCGCCCTCGCCGCGGTCGGGATTTCGAAGGTCCAGCCGCCTCCGGCCGCCGGCCGCGGGGCTTCCAAAACAGAGGCCCCGGAGCACGCAGGCGAGCGCGGTTCCCAGCATGACGAGAAGCCCGGAGCCGAAAGGCCTGCGGACGCGCTTGAGCACAAGGGAGGGGAGAAGCACGCCGAGGAGGGCCTGATCAAGATGCAGCCCGAGCAGGTCGCGGGGCAGGATATCACGCTTGCACAGGCCGAAGGGGGCACGATCGCGCAGCACCTGATCGTTCCGGGCACAATTACGCCGGACGCCGACCGGATCGCGCGCGTGCCGGCCCGGGTCGTCGGGACCGTGGCCGAGATGCGCAAGCGCCTGGG
This sequence comes from Methylobacterium currus, assembly GCF_003058325.1. Lineage (NCBI taxonomy): Bacteria > Pseudomonadati > Pseudomonadota > Alphaproteobacteria > Hyphomicrobiales > Methylobacteriaceae > Methylobacterium > Methylobacterium currus. Next base: position 155,060 of record NZ_CP028845.1, on the reverse strand, counting down.
CGATCCCGTGCGAAAGGGTGAGGTCGTGGCCGTGCTCGACAGTCGCGAGGTCGCCGACGCCAAGAGCGAGTACCTGACGACCACCGTCAAGGCGGAGCTGGAGAAGACGAACTTCGACCGGCAGCAGTCCCTCTGGGACAAGCGGATATCCGCGGAATCCGCCTTCCTCAACGCCAGAGCCGTCTACTCGGAAGCGCAACTGCGCGTCGATCTCGCCCGGCAGAAGCTTTCGGCCCTCGGGCTCAACGCCACCGAGGTCTCAAGCTTGGCGAAAAAGGACGAGACGACCCCGAACCTGTCGAGCCTGCGCCAGTACGAGCTGCGCTCGCCCCTAACGGGGCGGGTGGTCGAGCGCAAGGTCGATGTGGGCACCACGGTCGGTGGCCAAGGCGACCCGCCCGACCTCTACTCCGTCGCTGACCTGTCCAACGTCTGGATCGAACTCGCAGTACCCACCGTGGAGCTCGTGAAGATCAAGGAAGGAGCGCGCGTCGGCATCGTCCCGAACCTGGGCGACGAGGACAGGCGCGCCGAGGGCAAGATCATCTTCGTCAGCCCGATCCTCAATCCGGACACGCGCTCCGCCCGGGTCATCGTCGCCTTACCGAACAAGGACATGACTTGGCGGCCGGGCACCTTCGTGACCGCCGAGGTCGAGATCGCGCAGGACCGGGTCAAGGTGAAGTTGCCGAAGGCGGCGCTACAGACGGTCGAGGGCAAGCGCGTGGTTTTCGTGCGCACGCCAGCGGGCTTCAAAAAACGGAACGTCGAGGTCGGCAGGACCGACGATGAAGCGGTCGAGATCGTCTCCGGCCTCGCACCAGGCGACGAGATCGCGGTGGGCAACACGTTCCTTCTCAAGGCTGAGCTCGGCAAGTCCGAAGCCGGCGATAACGACTGACCGCGGAGCACCCCATGATCAGCCGTATTCTCGACTTCTCCGTTCACCAGCGCTGGCTCGTGGTGCTGCTGTCGCTCCTGGCTGCCGGGTTCGGCGTGTTTTCGCTGACCAAGTTGCCCATCGACGCGGTGCCGGACATCACCAACAACCAGGTGCAGATCAACACGGTCGCACCCTCCTACTCGCCGGTCGATATCGAGAAGCAGGTCACCTACCCGGTCGAGACCGCGCTCGCCGGCATCAAGGGGCTCGAATACACCCGCTCGCTCTCGCGCAACGGCTTCTCACAGGTCACCGCCGTCTTCGCGGAAAAGCTCGACATCTACTTCGCCCGCCAGCAGGTCGGCGAGCGTCTGAGCCAAGCGAAGGCCTCGCTGCCACCCGGGGCCGAGCCGCAGATGGGTCCGATCTCGACAGGTCTGGGCGAGATCTACATGTGGTCGGTGCACTATGCGAAGCCGGGCGAGGGCGCGCCGATCGTCGACGGCAAGCCGGGCTGGCAATCCGACGGCAGCTACCTCACGCCCGAGGGGCAGCGCCTCACGACCGAGTTGGAGCGGTCCGCATATCTCCGCACAATCCAGGACTGGATCATCCGCCTGCAGATCAAGACCGTGCCTGGCGTGGCCGGCGTCGATGGCATCGGCGGCTACGAGAAGCAGTATCACGTCCAGCCCGACCCGATGAAGCTCGCCTCCCTCGACCTGTCCTTCGCCGACGTCGCCCGCGCGCTGGAAGCGAACAACGCCAACCAGGGCGCCCGCTACCTGGAGGAGAATGGCGAGGGCTACGTCGTGCGCGCGGCGGGGCGCCTGGAGAGCATGGAGGAAATCGGCACCGTCGTCGTCACCACCCGCGGCGGCGTGCCCGTCCGGATCAAGGACATAGCTCAGGTCCGGATCGGGCGGGATCTGCGGACCGGCTCGGGCAGCGAGGACGGGCGGGAGGTCGTCATCGGCACCGCCTTGATGCTGATCGGCGAGAACAGCCGCACGGTGGCGGCGGCCGTCGATGCCAAGATGAACGAGATCCGGCGTTCGCTCCCGCCCGGCGTCGCCGTGCAGACCGTGCTCAACCGGACGCTCCTCGTCGAGGCCACGATCAAAACGGTGGCCAAGAACTTGGCCGAGGGGGCGGCCCTGGTCATCGTCATCCTGTTCCTGCTGCTCGGCAACATCCGCGCCGCCATCATCACGGCGCTGGTCATCCCGGTCGCCATGCTGATGACCATGACCGGCATGGTCGAGGCGAGGATCTCGGCGAACCTGATGAGCCTCGGCGCCCTCGACTTCGGCCTCATCGTCGACGGCGCCGTCATCATCACCGAGAATGCGTTGCGCCACCTCGCCGAGAAGCAAGCCGAACTCGGGCGCAAGCTCGACTTGGAGGAGCGGCTCGCCACCGTGCGCGCATCGGCCGAGGAGATGATCAAGCCGTCCCTGTTCGGGCAGGCGATCATCATCCTCGTCTACGTGCCCCTCCTGACCTTCACGGGCGTCGAGGGCAAGATGTTCGAGCCGATGGCGCTGACCGTCATTATCGCGCTGGTCTCCGCCTTCGTCCTGTCCCTCACCTTCGTCCCGGCGATGATCGCCATCGTGATCACCGGCAAGGTGACCGAGAAGGACAACCTCATCATTCGGGCCTTCAAGGCCGCCTACCGTCCTGCCTTGGGTGCAGCGGTGCGGGCCCCGCTGGTGTTCATCTCCGCCGCGCTTCTGCTGCTCGCCGGCGCCGGGGTGCTGTTCACCCGGCTCGGTGCGGAGTTCATCCCGACGCTCGACGAGAAGAGCATCGCGATGAACGCGCTGCGGATCCCCTCGACCTCGCTGTCGCAGTCGCAGGCGATGCAACTCAAGATCGAGCAGGCCGTGAGTAAGTTCCCGCAGGTGGCCTACGTCTTCTCGAAGACGGGCACGGCCGAGGTCGCTTCCGACCCGATGCCGCAGAACTCCTCCGACACCTTCGTGATCCTCAAACCGCAGGAGGAGTGGCCGGACCCGGAGCTGTCCAAGGCCGAGCTCCAGGAGCAGATCGAGAAAGCGGTTGGAGGCTTGGCTGGCAACGTTCTGGAGTTTTCGCAGCCGATCCAGCTGCGCTTCAACGAGCTCCTGGCCGGCACCCGCGGCGATCTCGCCGTCAAGGTGTTCGGCGAGGAGTTCGAGCCGATGACGAGGGTGGCGAACCAGATCGCCGCGATCCTGCGTGGCACGCCAGGCGCCGAAGACGTCAAGGTCGAGCAGACCGCGGGCCTGCCGTTCCTGGAGATCAAGATCGACAAGATCGGAGCAGCGCGTCTTGGCCTGAGCACGTCGGCCATCCAGGAGGTCATCGGTGCAGCCATCGGCGGCAAGGAGGCCGGCATGGTGTTCGAGGGCGATCGGCGCTTCCCCATCGTCGTGCGCTTGACGGACAAGGTGCGCGAGGACCGCGAGGCTCTGGAAAACCTGCCCGTATCTCTCCCCCCTGGACCGAATGGGCGCGCCGCGTCGGTGCTTCTGAAGCAGGTCGCAAGTTTCACCGTCTCCGAGGGACCAAACCAGATCAGCCGGGAAAACGGCAAGCGCCGTGTCGTGGTCACCGCCAACGTACGCGGCCGGGACATCGGTTCGCTCGTGGCGGAGGCGCAGGCAAAGGTCGGGAGCGAGGTGCAATTGCCCTCGGGCTACAGCGTGAGCTGGGGCGGCCAGTTCGAGAACCTCGCCTCGGCTCGGCAGCGCCTGATGATCGTGGTGCCGGTGTGCTTCTTCCTGATCTTCCTGCTGTTGTACTCGGCGCTGGGCTCGCCGCGGGACGCGCTGCTGGTGTTCAGCGCGGTGCCACTGGCGCTGACCGGCGGCATCGCGGCGCTCTGGCTGAGGGGGATGCCATTCTCGGTCCCCGCCGCGGTCGGGTTCATAGCCCTGTCGGGGGTCGCAGTCCTGAACGGCCTCGTGATGCTGACCTTCATCAAGCAGCTCATCGCGGAAGGGCGGCCGAAGGCGGAGGCGATCTACGAGGGCGCGATGACCCGGCTGCGGCCGGTGGCGATGACGGCGCTGGTGGCATCCCTCGGCTTCGTGCCGATGGCGCTGGCCACCGAGACCGGGGCGGAGATCCAGCGGCCCCTGGCGACCGTGGTCATCGGCGGCCTGATCAGCGCAACCCTGCTCACGCTCCTCGTCCTGCCGGCCCTCTACGCCCGGTTCGGCGGCGTGCAGACCCCGACGGCTCCTCGACGGGAAGAGGACGCGGGAGCCGTCCGCCGGCCGCTCCGGCAGGCAGCCGAATAGCCCGGCCGGCGCATCGTCGGGCAGCGAAGATTGGCAGGACCGGCAACACCGAGGTGGACCATGGCGATAGCGCCTCGACTCCTGCTCCCGACGGCACTCCTCTGGGCTGGCGCCGTCTCAGGGGCACCGGCGGGAGATGCACCCTTCGGTCTCGCATGGGGGCCGCTCACATCCGTGCCCCGCCCATCCATGGCGGATCGCGAGGGGAACGTCACGGCCCTGTTCTACGTCCACGGCCAGCCCCCGGCGTCCGGGTCCGACACCCAGCAAATCGTCCTCGAGGTCTGTCAGGAGGAGGGTCTGCAGCAGGTCATCTGGCTCAGCCGGCCTTTCGCGGAGGCCGAGATCCCGTCGGCCTATGCAGCCATCTATCGGGAGGGGGTTCGACGTTACGGCGCGCCGCGGGACGACAGGCCGACGCAAGCGGTCGTTTGGCCGACGGGGCGGACGCTTCTGGCGATCCGCCTCGTCGCGGGCGGCGGGAAACGCATCATCATGATTGCCTCGGGCGAACTCTACGAGAAGTGCTCGCTGGAGCACGAGGCCGCGACCGGCCATCCCGCCACCGTCCACACCGCCGACCTACTCGAGGCCCGGGAACGGGGCACAGCGCCATGACCGCGCGCTGGCCGGAGCTCATCCGTGTCCGGCCGGAACTGTCCTGCAACCCTGGAGCGAAGGGGAGTTTCGATGCGAAGAACACTGATAATGGCCCTCGGCATCGCGGTCGCGACATCCGCGCAGGCGCAGTCGACGGCCAAGATCGTCGGCATCGGTGCCCAGACCTGCGCTGAATTTAACGAGGAGATCGGTTCGACCCAAGCAGCCGAGCTGTACTTCTTTGCTTGGGCACAAGGATTCATGAGCGGCGTTCTCATTCGTGCGCCCGCAGGTTTGGACGAAGGCTTGGATCTGACACCACGCTCTTTTCCGCTTCAGGCGCAAGTAGATTTTCTGCGCACGTTTTGCGCCCAGAACCCAGATCAAGACTACATGGATGCCGTCAGGGCTCTCTACCGGCGCTTGCGCGGGCCCGGCATTTAGATGCGAACCTCTCCAGGCAACGTCGGCTCGCGAGGGCTGAGGATCATGGGCATGGCTGGAAGGCTGCCGAGCCCGCGTCTGCCCCTCAGGCTTTGACTGGTCCGTCAAGGAGGCAAGCCGCCCCTTGTCGGATCGGCTTAACCAAGGAAATCTCATGGTGATCGGCTTGACGAGGCTTGTGTGTGTAACTGGATTGGCTGCAACACTTGCCAATTGCAGCCGTATTCCCGATGTTCCCGGCTTCGCGACAGTGCCGTTCATCCTTCAGCTTTCCTCTGGAGAGCACTTGAGGGGTAACGTGACGAGCCGGCTGCTGAGGCGCTACTTCTTTGTCACCGACGGGCGGATGAACTGCAGCGGCACCTTTCACCCGTCTGGGGCGGAGACGCAGGCGTCAGCGACCCTGCATTGCTCGAACGGTCAGCGCGGCGTCGGACCAGCCGCTGGGACGAGTTCGTTCGCCGGGGCCGGGACATTCCGAATGGACGACGGCAGCGACGCCATATTTCAGTACGGGGACGCCATCCGCCATGAATGACAGCGGGAACTCGACCTACTTGGCTGATGCGGTGTTGCACTTGCGCGCAACCGTCGAGTGAGCACCCGAAACCTGCTGACTCACGTCTCGCCCTACGATCATGTCAACGATCTCTGATTTGGCGTGCGCACGCCCGACGGCTCTGAAGATCAGCCTAGCGGCTTCGTGCCGGCACCGATGTCCCGCGCATCCTGCGGGGCGAAGCACACCGGGTAGTTCGGGGCGCTGGAGCAGACCCCTGGTCGCCGGTCCACCCCTTCTTCCCCTCACCTCCAACCTCGGCGAGCCCACTCCCATGTCGTCGCTCCGATCCTCACCGGCCTCGTTCCTCCTACCCCGGGTCGGCGGGACGCTCCTGATCTTAGCCTTGCCGGCCTGCGCGATCTCCTTGCCGGTCTCCCAGCCAGCCGAGGGCCCGCCCGGCGCTGCAGGGCACGATCCAAAGCAGAGCGCGCCCTTGTCACTTCCGGGATTGGACCAGGAGGACTGGCGCAGGGCCCATGGCGTTCTCGGCCTCGCCCTGGAGCCGAGTGGCAACGGCCTGCGCGTGCGATGGGACAACCCGGCCACCGGCCGCAAGGGCAGCATCGCGCCGGCCGCCCTGCCGATCGTGCGCGAGGGTCGGATCTGCCGCGCCTTCCTGGCGACCGTCGAGGAGGCGCGGCGCACCGCCCAGGTTCGCGGCATGGCCTGCCAGCAAGCCGGCGACGACTGGGAGGTGACGGAGCTCGCGCGCTGAGGCGAGCATCGGACGGCCATCTCGATGGCCGGGCAGACCGCTGGGGAGACCGCCGGGTCGGACCCCTCACCGCTGGCCGCGCGCCACCTCGGGCCGCCCCGGCGCGCCAGCCGCCGTCCGCCGCTCCAAGAGGGCGGTGCGCCCGAGGTCGAGGAGGCGCCGGCCATTCACCAGGAACAGGATGGCGGCCAGTCCCAGATAGATCCAGGCGAGCGTGGTCAGCGTCGCGACCGTGCGCGCCTCGTCGTTCCGGTAGGCGAAGGCCAGCGCGACCTGCACGCCGAACAGGGCCGCCAAGGCCAGGGCCGACCAGAGGCCGAGCCGCAGACGCAGGAGCAGCGCCAAGGCGAACAGCGACTGTGCCGCGGTCAGGAAGAACTCCTCGCCCTGGCGCGCGTCGAGCGGCAGGGAAGACATCGAACCCGCGCCGACGCTCAGGGCCAGCGGCAGCATGCCGACGAGCAGCGTCCACTGGTTGATCTTGTCGCTGACGAGGGCGCCGAGCCCGTTCGCGGCGCGCCCCGCGACCACGAACAGGATCGCGACAGTGACGGCCGGAGCCTCGCTCGCCAGCGGCGCCAACCACTGGATCAGGAGGAACTCGTTGAGGCCCAGCAGCCGGCCCGAACGCACCATGGCCTCGGCGAACGGCTCGGCTGAGGCGAGGATGATCACGCAGGCGACGAGCGTCAGTGCAGCCATGACGGCCCACTGCGTCCGCAGCGGCAGCGTGTTCAGGGCCGCGGCGGGGCCGGGCTCTTCGTCCTCGTCCCCCTCCGCCCCAGGCGCGCCGCGCACGCGCCAGACATAGGCCCCGAAGAGCGCGGCCAGGATGGCAAAATCGAGGAGCGTGATGTTGTCCTTGAGGACGATGACGAAGGCGTAGAGGCTCGCCGCGAGCAGGAAGGCGACCTCGACCGCGTTGCCGCGTGACAAGTCCAGCGCCCGCCCGCCGCCGCGCGCCCAGTGGATCACCACCAACAGCGGCCAACCCACACCGACGAGGAGCCGGTTCGCCCCGGTCATGTTGGCGGCGGCATAATGGACGTACTGCGACCCGGGCCCCGCCTTGCCGGCTTGATAGGCGTAGTAGAGATCGACCGCGTACTCGGGCAGCACGGTCACCAGGGCGACGACGGCGATGATCAGGCCCTGCGAAATGTGCCGCTCGGCCGCCTCGGCCCCCCACGAGAGCAGAAAGCCGGCCGACAGGATCGCGAGACCGTAGGCCGCAGTCTCGCCGAGGGCCCCGATCGTCGCGCCGGTCAGACGAAACGCGAGCGCCGGTATCGCCGCCAGCACCGCGACCACCACCAGCATTAGGAAACGTCGCATCCAGGGCCTCCGTCAGGATGGTGGGCGGGCCGGCTCAGGGCTGGCGGGAGTTGCCGGAGCTGAGGGCGCGGGGGTGAACACGGTGAGGGCCCGCGGCAGGACCTCGAACAGTGCCGGCGTCGTCGTCGTGATCTCGCCGTCCGTGTTGACCGGCAGCGGCGGCTCGGTGCGGATATGGATGGGGTCGAGGCTGCAGAAGGCCCGCACGCCCGGCAGCCCGCGCTGGCGTCCGCCCCGTAGGAAGAGCAGCACGGGAAGCAGCCACCAGCGTCGGTGCGCCTCCAGGCTGTAGAAATCGAGGCAGCCGTCGTCGATCTGCGCCGCCTCGTACACCGACATCCCCCCGCCGTAGAAGACGCCGTTGCCCACCGCGATCTGCCGGACCGACATCCGCTCGGAGAGCGGCCCGCAGCGCACCTCGGCTACGAAAGGCTTGGCATGGATCAGGGCTTGGGCAGCGGCGATGGGATAGCCGAAGCGCCCCCAGCGCCGCTTCAGCGGCGCGGTGAGTCGGCGCGTGAGCTCGACGCTCAAGCCCAGGCTGGCCACATTCGCGAACAGGTGTCCGTTGACCCGGCCAAGGTCGATCCGTCGGCAGTGGCCCGCCTGGATCACCCCGGCCGCCGCCGGCGGATCGGTCGGGATGCCGAGCGTGCGGGCCAGATCGTTGGCCGTGCCCAGGGGCAGGATGCCGAGCGGCAGCTTAGCGGCCAACGCGCCCTCCAGGACCGCGTTGACGCTCCCGTCCCCGCCGCCGACCACGATGCCCTCCACGGCACCGGCGAGGTCTTGGATCACGCGGGTCACATCTTCCTGTCCGCCCATGGGCCGGCGCACCAGCGCCATACCTCCGGCCTCGAGGCGCCGGACCGCTGCCTCGGCCGCGTCCGCGCTCCCGCTCCGGCTTCGCGGGTTCAGGAGCAGAAGGGCACTCCGAGGCGGTCGCGGCGATGCTCTCGCTTCCCCCGTCCCGTGCCCCTCGGCGCGGTCGCCGCTGGGATCCGACATCAGGTCCGCGCCGCGCGCACGGATGGGACCGATGCTGACGCGCCAACGGTCCGAATGTCCGAAAGCTCGATGCAGGTGGGCTGATGATGCGGCCGGGCTGAGCCACGCATCGTTCGTTCTCCTTGACGTGCCGCGCTGAGCTGATAACTCAAACACATGTTCAAATGTTTCATGGACGCGCGATGACGTTGGTCCTGGACGAGGAGCAGGCGACCGAACTCGCCGAGATTTTCCGCCTGCTCGGCGACGCGAACCGCCTGCGGATTGCCGTGGTCTGCCTCGATGGCCCTCTGTGCGTAGGCGACATCGCCCGTCGCGTGGACCTGTCAACGTCGCTCGTCAGCCATCACCTGCGCCTCTTGCGCGCGGCGCGGTTCGTGCGCTCGCAGAAGCGGGGCAAGCAGGTGTTCTACGGGACCACCGATGCGCATGTGCGTTGCGTGATCACGGACATGGTCGCGCATGTCAGCGGACAAAGCTGTCTGGGCGTGGTGGAGGGCGAGGATGCTCCTTGAGCAGCCTGATCCGCGCCCGGCGACGCCCATGGAGAACAGGGTATCGTCTCGGATCCGGCACAGCCCCGCGCTCGGAGCGGCGGCACGACGTGCGGGCGGTCCTCGGGACATTCTCAAACCGGCGAGGGATCATGGGTTCGTACTGGGGCATCTGGGGGGACGTACCCAATCACGTCGTGCGACTCGCCCTCGCCTTCGCCTTCGCGTTTCCGCTCGGATAGAACCGCGAGCGCGAGGCACGCAGCGCCGGACTGCGCACCTTTCCCATCGTCGCCATCGCCAGTTGCGGGCTCATCCTGCTCGCCAGCGAGCTCCTCGGCGCGCGCACGCCGGAGCAGGCGCGCATCCTCCAGGGACTCATCACCGGCATCGGCTTCATCGGCGGCGGCGCTATCCTGAAAGGCGGCGACAACGTGCACGGCACCGCGACCGCGGCGAGCCTGTGGAACGTGGGCGTGATCGGGGCGGCCGTCGGCTTTGGCTACTACGATCTCGGGCTCATCCTCGCCCTCTGCAACTTCCTGGTCCTCGCGCTCTTGACGCCCCTGAAGCACAGTCCTGGGGCCGCCGCGCCCGGGGACCAAGGCGCGCTCGGCGAGCCGACGCGAGCCCAGGCCGCCGCGGGCGAGGCCGGGCGAGCCGACTGACGGCACCCCGGCATCGAGGCTCAGCGCGGACCGGCCCGGGCGCGCCTGCCGAGCCCAGATGCGGTAGGTGTCGCCGAAGGTTTCGGGATGGCGGGCCTCGAAGCCGTGCCACGCCGTCGGCGACCGCGCCGCGGCCGGATCCGAGAGCTCGGCCGGGATACGCCCTCTCAATCCAAGGAGTGTTCGAGCTCAAGGCCGAGCAATTCCAGCCCGCAAGCATCCGGTATCGCGCCGATCCTGGGCAGCGTGAAACGGTGCTCCTCAACGTGGAAGGTCAGGTCGCAGCATTCCGACAGGGTCCAGAAGTCCCAGGCGGCCCTGAGCAGCATGCCGAGGTCCGGATGCGCCGCGGCATCGGTCATGACGGTACGCCGCCCCGCCCGCACGCCGGTCGGGATCGGCGCGAGCGCATGCTCCGCAACCAGGCTGTGCCCCGCGACCACGCTGGCGCGCGCAATCTCGCTGTAGAGGCCGAGGAACAGCAGGCCGCTTGGGCCGGCCCCGGTTCAAGGCGACGCAGCCAAGCACGTCGAGGGCCCCGGGTTCTTAGGAGCGGGTCGCGAGCACCAACCAGGCCTAGCGCTCGGCCAGGTCGAGGCGACCGGCATTCAGGGTCTCGGCGCCCGCTGCAGCGCCGGCAGCGCCGCCGACGGGGCTGCGCCCGACAAATTCCGGGCTTGTCGCAAACTCGGGTTCGGGCCGCAGAAGGAGCCGCCCGCCCTCGATTTCACGCTTTGTTCGCGAGCGGAAGACCAAAGCAGGTGGCGAGCAGCTGGTTCTGCTCCCGAACGGTCCACGCGCCAGCGAACCCGAAGCCCTTGCGCAGCCAGAGCATCGCCTCGAAGCCGCAGATCGTGCGCCGCGCCGTGTTGAACGACCGGAACCCGCCCACCCGCGGCATCGCCCGCTTCACTCGGAAGTGGTCGCTCTCGATCCCCTGCTGCAGGTGCTTGGTGACGTAGTGGGTGGGCGTGCGCGGCAGCAGCCCCTCCTTGCAGCTCTCTGCGATGGCTGACGGGTACGGACCGGCGCCATCGGTGCCGATCCGGTCAGGCGCGAGAAGCGGTTGATCCTGCAGCATCTTGCGGAAGAAGCGCTTAGCGGCATCCAGATCGCGGTTGGCGGTGAGCAGGAAGTCGACCGCCTCGCCGTGCTTGTCGATGGCCCGGTACAGGTAGCGCCACTGGCCCCGCACCTTGATGTAGGTCTCGTCGACGCGCACGGACCCGCAATGCGGCTTGCGGAACCGGCGCAGGCGGCGTTCGATGGCCGGGGCGTAGGCGAGCACCCAGCGGTTGATGGTGGAGTGGTCGACCGTGAGGCCCCGTTCGAGGAGCATCTCCTCGATGTCGCGATAGCTGAGCGAGTAGCGCAGGTACCAGGTGACGGCCTGGACGATCAGGGTGGCTTCGAAGTGCCGGCCCCGGAAGTCGCCGCGGGCCTCTCTCTTCAGCTTGAGGGCGAGGGCGTTGAGGAACATGGGCCGGCTCCGAGGCAGAGCGGCAAGCTGGGCAGGGATGGTTACCGACCCGTAAACGGGGGTCCGTTCGCGTTTGCGACAGGCCCCTCGCGCTTACATGAGCTTGCACCGCATACAGCAAACGGCTTGCCGTAAACGGTAAACTGCGCGGCAAGGCCTGATTGAACGGGAAAGCTGGCCCCAAATTGGCTTCCAGCTTGGGTTTTTGTGGGAACACCGGCCCCAAATTTCCGGGATCTCCGGGCCGAACGGTCGCCTAGAGCACGGTTTGACCTCGGCCGCGCGCCGATCAAGTGTCTGATTGAGGGCCTGAACGGCCACGGGAAAGCTAGCCCCAGATTTACCGTGGCCGCGTCGCGGGCCAAGCTCATCCGCCAGATCGGCACCCCGTCGCTTGCGGGATTCACAGTCGCGGAGCGGCTGCATCATCACCCCACTGCGCTCAGCGCGGTGACAAAGCCTCTCAGGAGGCTTGTGAGCGGCTTTCGGAGCCTCTGCCGTCACGCTGTCGGTTCTGCCGCCCCAAACGCTTCCTGAGGTCGCTCAGGTGGATTTTGCCACCCGCACACTCGGAGAGCCCATCTTTGGTCGCCGTGAGGCGACCACCATCTGGAATCGAGCCGCCGGAGGCGGCTTCCGTATTGGGCGGGGGAGCGGGTTTTCGCGTAGCGAAAAGGGGCGGGGTCTGTGCTTGCACAGACGGAACCGGAGATGCACAGCCTGTCCACGGGCTTGTTCAAGGGTCAGATTCTGTGGGTTCGCTCCACAGGCCTGCGTCTCTTTAGGTCTCTTTAAGATATCTATATAAGAAGTCTTTATAAAAATTCCTGTTTGTCTGCAGTGGGTTAGGCCATAAATTTGGGGCTAGTATTCCGGTAAATTGGGGCCGGACTTCCCGAATTTGGGGCCGGACTTCCGTAATTTTGGGGCTGCACTTCCGGTGGCACCCCGTGTTATCCACAGCCCTAAGGCTGCCCTTAGGAGTGGGCGGCAACGGCGGATTTCTGCGGAAATTTGGGGCCGCTGTTCCCGCACGCACATTTGGTCGTCTTCCGGCACCCAAACACCATAAAACAGGGCACAGGAAGGCCGTTCTGGACCTGAATTTGGGGCTGGCTTTCCGGTGTGAGGCGAGCAGAGACAGACACTTAGCAGACAGATCCCCTGCCCCGGTATGACCGGCCGCACGACCGGCCGGACCAATTCTGGGGCCGCCTTTCCGGCCTGCTGTCAATAATTGCAGGGGTTTAGCGGCACGCATCAGCACGTAGGTTGCCAGCGTCCAGTGCGCGGTCTGTCCGGAATTTGGGGCTGCACTTCCGGACCGCAGCAAGGGAATTCAGACGCTTAGGCGGTCAGCTGTGCCGCCGCCTGCCCTGCGGCCTTGGCCAGATCCATCTCCAGCTGGGTCGGCGCAGCGTGGGTGTAGTGGTAGCGGCGCGACTTCTTCCAGCCCGAGCCGGTGATCTCCTCGCGCCACTCCTTCAGGCCGCCGGCAGCGACCATGTCGTTGAAGGCCTGCCGGCAGTCCTTGCGGAACTGGGCGCGGGTCGCGCTGGTCTCTTTGTCCGACCACAGATCCCGGCCGGCGAGCTGCGCCAGGCGCTCCTCGTCGATCCAGGCGAAGGCTGGCTGACTGTCGATGAACGGCCAGAACGTTTTGGCGTGGTCGCCCTTGAGGCGGAACTGCACGTCGGCGTTGATGCTGACCAGGTGCGCCTTCTCGATCATCTGCAGCACGCTCGGGCCGTAGCGGACCGTGACGCTGCTATCGAGCTGCGCGCCCTCCCAGCTGACCTCGGTGATCAGCGGCGCGGCGCTGCCACGGCTGTCAGGCAGGGCGCCGATCGAACGGGTCTTCTTGATCTTGTCGAGCTCGTCGAGGGAGCGGCCCTCGTGGATCAGCACGCTGACCTGCTGGATCTCCTGGAACACGTGCACGAGGCTCAGGAGGTTGTTGACGTGCTCGGTGCGGCCCATCACGCGGATCAGCTCGCGCCAGCTCGTGCGCGTCTCGTAGTAGGTCCGCATGGGCGGAATGAACGTGCCCGGCCGGTAGTCCGGGTTGGGCATGGAGACCTTTTCGCGCTTCAGGCGAAACAGGGCGTAGATCGCATCGCGGTGCTGGCTGCCCAGCTCGCGCCCCCTCACCTCGACGACCGAGTAGCCCGGCACCTCGTAGACGCGGGTGAAATTGCTGTCGGTGATCAGGTTGACCTTGCGCGGCACGAAGGCCGAGGTCCGCGCCAGGCGGTCCGGCATCACTGCCGGGTTGCGCCGGCCGCGCCGGTTCTTGAGCGTCCGCTCGCGGCGCGCGAGGCGCTGCTGTTCTTCAGGCGTGAGCGGGCGTCCGGTGGTCATGGCTGCGACTCAAGCTAGGGCATGACAGGAACAGTGGCACCAAAATTCGGGAACAGCAGCCCCAAATTTCTGCTCACTGTTGCAGCCCGTATGCAGACGGTCGCCAATTCTGACGGTTTACGGCTTACGGTTTACCGCAAGCCGCATACCGCCCTTCACTTCTCGGAAAACTCCGCCAGCGAGGGCTGGCCGTACTTGGCCAGGACCATGTCGAGGCCTTCGCGCAGGTAGCTGTTCAGGTCGCGGTCGTGCTCGATGCACATCAGGCGCAGGCGCTTGCTGGCAGCCGGCGGCACGTAGACCGTGAGCTTGGCCTCCTGCGACTTACCCGGGCGGGCGGCCGCCGCGGACGGGTGCTGTACGACCTCGGCGGTGTCCTGGGCAGCGGGCTGGCTGTGACCGCCAAGGGCGATTTCAAGCGACGCGGGTTTCTTGGCCATGCTGTTTTCCTTCCATGCGGTTGAGCGCCCACTGCAGCAGCTCGCGCACTTCGGCGGCGGCCTTGCTGGTGGTGTCGCGTTCGGTGACCCCCTGCCCTGTCGCCAGCGCGTCCATGTGGTCGGCGCGCATCGCGAGCGGTGTGTTCGCCACCGCGCCGGACAGCTGCAGGACGCGGAACGCATCGCTGGTCCGGATCGAGCGGCCAGGCGGGCACTGGTTGAGGACGTAGGAGAACGGTTTGCCGAGGCGGGTGATGCTGCGCACGGTCGGCGCGGCAGCCTCGATGTCGGCGATGCTCGGCCGCGCTGGGATCAGGCACAGGTTGGCCACCTGGATCGCCGCGGTGGCTGCCGGTGTATCGACGCCGGGCGTGTCGATGATCACGAGCTGGACTCCCTGTTTCTTCAGGAGCCCCATCGCGGCCTCAAGCTGACCGGCCTGGAGGGCGTTGACCTCCGGGCCGCCGGTCCCTTCCCGGCGCTCATACCAGTTCTTGGCGGTGCCCTGCGGGTCGAGGTCGATGATCGAGGTCTTGATCCCCCGCTCCTCGGCCGCGACGGCCAGAGAGACGGCCAGGCTGCTTTTTCCGGTGCCGCCCTTCTGGGTGACAAATGCGATGACGTTCATGGCGGCATCCTTTCGGGGGCGAGCCTAAACGGCAAGCGGTTAACAGCAAGCTGCACGCGGTATGCGGCAAGCGGTGTGCCTTATGCCGCACACGGCACGCGGCATGCCGTTTACGGCAAAACTTGCGATGACGCCAGCTCATCTCAGCGCCGATAGGAGAAGGACGCCCGCATTGCGCTGATCTCGCCATTTGCCGCAAACGGCATAAGGTAACGCTGCTGGAACAATATGTTGTTGGCTCAGGCGGCGGTAACCAACGCCGGCAGCCTCGGCCGCAGCGCTTGCGGCATACCGCATGCCGTAAGCGGTAGTGCTACTCGTACTCGATGCCTGCCTGGGTGACGAAGTTGTTCCAGAGTCGTTCGGCAGCCTGCTCAGGCGTAACCTTCTCGTCGCGAGAGCGTCCTAGCCCGTCGATCATGGCGTTCAGGAACAGGTTGTAGTCGTCTGCCTCGACGCTCATCCAGCCGTTCGACGTACCAGCCTCGGCATGCGGCTGGTAGACAAAGGACAGGTCACCGACCTGCATGCGGCCGCCGCGCGCCTGCCGGACTGTGATGTGCGCCTCGCCGTTGCGCATCAGGGCGCGGTTGACCACCGTACAGGTGAACGCGTTCGGGCCCATAAGCTCGAACCGAGCGCGGATCTGGTCACTGGCCTCGTGCAGCTCGGCGCAGGCGTTCTGGAAGTAGGTCTGGATCGTCCGGAAAGCGGCCTCGGCATATTCGGCCTTCTGGATCGCATCGAACTGCTGCTTGACCCGCACGCGCCGCGCCGTGCCGAGCGCCGTTACGCCAGTGCCCTCGGCCCCCACGTCCGGTCCGGGGGAGGGGGTGGCCGCCAGCGCCCGGCGGATACCCTCCACGGCATTGAGGTAGGCGGTGTTCTCGTTTGTCCACTCGGACACCGGCTTGCCGTCCTTGGGCAGGACGAGGATCTGGCTAAATGGCGAGTTGAGCCAATCGCACGGTTCGAGGATCACGGCCAAGATGCGCAGGCGACCCTCCGCCTGCAGCTGCAGCGCCCGCTGGAATTCCTTTTCGTAGCAGTAGTTCGAGGCCAGGTAGTCCGGGCTGACCAGCGCGATGAACAGGCTGCTCTGAGCCAGCGCCGCACTGATCGTCTGGCCGACGTTGTCGCCAGGGATGATCGCATGATCCGACCAGGCCTGCAGGCTGCCGTCGCGCCGCAGCATGACGAGGTGCTTGTGCAGGCGCTCCAGGCGCTTCTCGTCGGCGTGGGCGTAGGAGATGAAGGCGTTGTTCGGCATCGGGCACAGTGCCTCCGGGCGTGATCGGCTTGCGCTGCTCTCCCTTTGGCGACCTTGGCAGCTCAGCAGGCCAATGGCCAGGCTGGGCATTCGTTCCATCTTTGTTCAATGTCATCGTTTACGGCGAACGGCTTACCGTAAACCGTGAACGGCATGCGGTAACGTGACCGTATCCGCAGAAACCTGCCGTTCCGGCGGGCATCTGCAGAGACTCGCTAAGCCGCTCCGGTGTACCGAGGATCCAGCAGCCTGTCAGAGCAGGCTTGATTGGTAACATATACGGTACTATAGTGAATGGAGATCAGGGTGTTTCTGGACGCCCGCGGAGGGAGTCCGTTCGCCAGCTGGTTCGATGATCTGGACGCCCAGGCGGCGGCCAAGGTCACGGTGGCGCTGACGCGGATGGAGCGCGGCAACCTCGCGAACGCCAAGGCGGTCGGGGGAGGGGTTCAGGAGTTCCGGATCGACTGGGGTCCTGGTTACCGGCTGTATTTCGGGCGGGACGGGGACACGCTGATCATCCTGCTGTGTGGCGGCACCAAGCGCCGGCAGCAGGACGACATCGCTGAGGCGCAGGCGCACTGGGCGGAGTACAAACGACGGAAAAAGGAGGAGGGGTGATGGCCCTGACCCGCAGCTTCAAGGACACCGTGAAGGCGCGCGCCGAGAGCGACCCGGCGTTCCGCGATGCCCTGCTGACTGAGGCGGTGGACCAGTTTCTGGCCGGCGACCTCGACACCGGCAAGGCGGTGCTCCGCGACTACATCAACGCGACGATCGGCTTTGAGCGCTTGGCCGCAGAGACCGGAAGCTCGTCCAAGAGCCTGATGCGCATGCTGAGCCCGACCGGCAACCCCACAGCCAGCAACCTGTTCAGTGTCCTGAGCACCGTCCAGAAGGCAGCCGGTGTGCACTTGGCTGTCGCGACAGGCCGCTGAGTCAATTTAGGATTAATAAATTCAACCTACGGCATTCAGCCCAAGCCCATTGCAAGCACCTTACCAAGCGCTCGCACCTAAGCTAGGCTGTGCAAATGCTTTTGAAAGTTGAAACAGTTGAGGAAATTGGGCGGTTTAAAACGCTCAAGCATCAAGCACCTCATTTCGGCAGTCTGACAGCTGTTTTTGCACGTAACGGGCTTGGAAAAAGCACGCTTTGTTCGATTATTCGCTCTGCTGCCGAGCAAGACGCTCGCCTGATTGCTGCCCGCAAACGTTTGGGCGCAACAAAGGAGCCATCTGCGCACCTTCAGTGGCATACGCACGGCGCAGTGACCTATTCAGTAGGCAAGTGGAACTCCTGTCCCGGCCCAGTACACGTTTTTGATGCTGAGTTTGTCCGTCGCAATCTGCATGTCGGCGAAAGCGTAACGCGGGATAACAAGCGAAGCCTTATACCTATTGTCCTCGGCGAAGAAGGTGTAAAGCTGGCGGACAAAATATCACAACTCGACAGCGAACAGCGCGATCTCGCGGCCAAGATTAGTACTGTTGAGAGAGCTATTAAACGAGCTTGTCCCGTCGTCACAGACATAAAGGCGTTCGTCCAGAGAAGTGTGCCGGACGATATCGGCTGCATAATTGATCGCGCACGCAAATCACTGGAACTGGCCAAGAACTCCGTATCCGTAAAACTAAAGCAAGCGCCTTCGCCGCTGCCAACGCCTGACATCGATGGCATTTGCGCTCTATCGGCCGAAACAATTGAAACGCTCAGCGCAAGAGCAGAATCAGTCCTGCAAGATCATATAAATGCGCATGCTATGGAGCTGCAGGGCACACGCTGGCTCAAGTTTGGCATTGAGCACATGCAGGAAGATAAATGCCCATTCTGCACACAGGATACATCTAAAGTTGATATGGTATCGCTTTTTAAAGAATACTTCAGCGAAGAATATTCGGCATTTCTGAAAAGGATCGATTTAGCCTACGATTTGTTTGCTGAAACGTACGGATTGAAAGGAGAAAAAATCGCTGATTTTATTGCTAAGACGAACTCAGATCTTGCGTTCTGGAGTAATGTTTGCGACCTAGGTGAAATCCCAGAATTGTCCGCACAGGATCTGCATGCGGTCCAACATTCCGTTCAGGCATTGGAAGCTCAACTCGCCGCAAAGAAGGCCAGTCCTCTCAGTGTGCTCACGATCAATAATCTCGCGGAGATCGTGGATGGATTTGCGAAACTCGCTAGTTATCAATCTCTATTATTAACCTGCATCGACATAATTTCTGCGGCTCGAAGCAATACCGCAGATCTTGACGTCAAGCGTGCACAAGAGGCGTACGACAAAAACGACGCTCTACGCCTCAAAACGTTGCCCCCTCTCGTCGCAGAAGTCGCAGATTGGACAGCTTATACCAGCAGGCGGGCTGAGATTGAGACAGAGAAGAAAGCGGCTCAGGAGGCATTACGAACCTATACGGCCGCAACCATCACTCAGAAGCAAAGCCTGATCAATGACCTTCTTGAAAGCTTCGGGACTAGATTTCAAATCAGCCAAACGAAGACAAATTTCATAGGGCGCGAGGCCAATGTTCACTTCTGCATATCGATTGGTGACCACCACGTTGATGTTGGGGAGCGACAAGAGGATAAACCCTGCTTTACAACGGTTCTGAGCGCAGGCGACAAATCAACGTTGGCGTTCAGCTTCTTTTTGCTACAGGTGAGGGAGAGCGCCTCATTTTCAGCCGCGACAATTATTCTTGATGACCCCTTCAGTAGTCAGGACTTGGATCGTCAGTGGGAGACGACAAGCCAAATCCGTGCGCTGGCTAGGGACGCCTGCCAAGTCATCGTACTTTCCCACGATCCGCGCTTTTTAGCTTTAATCGAGAAGAACTCGCGCGGCCAATGCAGCTCCTTCCAATTAAACTGCACGGATGAGGGCAGAGGATCCATTTCGAGCTGGAGCTCAACTGACGAACTGAAGGATCTCTATGTTAGACAGGCGGAACGCATTCGTGAATATGCGCGCTGCGGTCACTTTCTACAGGGTGTCACGGCCGAGTCTCTTATCAAAGATCTGCGGCCATTTCTAGAAGACTACATGCGCGCGAGATTTCCCGGCCGCTTTGCCCCACTCGTGATGCTGGATGATATGGCGAGGCAAGTCGAGGACGCCGGGAGTACAGATCCCATGTATGGGAGGGTTTCTGATCTTCGTGCTATCAATGAGTACAGCAGGGATAATATGCATGGCGGAGGCTCTCTGCCCAATCCCGCTGCGTTGCGTTCGCAATGCAAAAAGGTCGCCTCAATAATAGGGGCGTACTGACATCATCTATCGAGCCGTGTCCGAGCGGTGTATGGACCTAGTGCACAGACGCCGACGAAAGCACCACGTGCTTGCCTGCTAACGTGCTAACAGCGCTTCGAAAATCGCGTTGCTTCGTGTACGTTTTGTCGGCGTCAGAGCACTAGGAACAGATCGCCACGAGCTTTGCGCAGCCGATAGGTCAGCCAGCGTTGTCTCAGATGTTCTTCGCGATCGTGAAGGATGTGGCACCGCTGGCAGAGCGCCTTGAGGTTTGCCGGCACGTTGTTGCTCGGGTCGTGATCGAGATGAGCACAGGCCAGATACACCCGGGTAGTATAGCGTTCGGTGCCCTCCGGTAGAGCTTCGGGCGGCGCCAGCTTCAGCTTACGGCCCTTGCCACTGCGCCAGGTCTGCGCGGCTTCATCCCACCAGCGGCCGTCGCCCAAGTGGCAAACCAGCTGACCGTGCGGACGGCCGCAGCCTTCGCAGCAGCTCTTGGCCCGCTCGAAGCGGATCACCTGCGAGAGCTGCGCCCAGTCGATCGGATAGAAGAAGCGGTTTTCCGGGCGGATCGGCATCGGCTTAGCCTTTCGCCGCCTGGCTGCGCGTCCGCGCCTGTGGGAAGTAGGTGTAGAAAGTCATCCGGCTGACCCCGAGGCGCTTGGCGATCTCAGCGATCGAGATGTTGCCAGCCGCGAGCAGGGCACGCCCCACCTCCAGATCCCCCTCGGACAGCGCCTTGCGCCGGCCGCCCTTGCGACCGCGGGCGACAGCGGCCTTGAGGCCTTCCATTGTGCGCTCACGGTTAAGGTCGAGGAAATATTCGGCCATGGCACCGTGCATCTGCAGGGCGAAGCGCCCGTGGGCCGTCGCGCTGTCGAACTGCTCGGTGAGTGAGCGGAAGTGGATCTCCTTCAGCCGCAGGCCGTCGATCGTGCGCATCATCTCGACGAGGGAGCGGCCAAGGCGGTCGAGCTTCCAGACCACCAACACGTCGGTCGGGCGCAGGTAGGCGAGGGCAGCCTCAAACTCCGGCCGCTTGGTGCCGGCCTTGCCGCTCTTTTTCTCCTCGAAGATTTTTTCGCAGCCGGCCTTCAGCAGGGCATCGCGCTGCAGGTTCAGGTTCTGGTCGAGGGTGGACACACGCGCGTAGCCGACAAGCATGTCAGGATAGTCCCATAGGGACGTTTTTCTGACAATAGTTTTCCTTACATACTTTCCTTACACAAACGGGGCTGTTTGAGGAGGCCAGAGGTGGGTCCGGCAGCACTGTAAGGAAAACGATCGATTTATCTACATGCGCGGCAGTGGGATTTGGAACGTTCTATGCGGTCAAGCATAATGGGATCGCCGTTTAGATGGGCCTAACGAGCCGACGCTGAACACGCATCAGCCCGATGAGGGACAGGATCGTAAATCCGGCTCCGGCAAGGAAGGTCATGGTGGGCTCGTACGAGTCCCAGACTGCACCGGCAACTACGCTGGATATAAGCATCGCGAGACCCCCGACGAGGTTTGTAAAAACCTGGACTTGATTAGACAGACAGTGTCAGCTTCACTTCCCTTCAGCCCGACCGAGAATGGCTTGGCGTGCGGTCACGCCCTCAAGCCCTGCGCCTGCGGCGCACCGCTTCGCGGCTTCGCGGCTTCGCGGCCCGACCGCCTGACCGAACCAAGCCAGAGGTTTTCGGGCCGAAAATGGCTTGCAGTAGGGGCACTACTCTCCCCTCGATCGCGCCTCAACCTGACACTGTCCGACAGATCAAGTCCTGACTTTCACACCTGCTTGCCCTTTACTCCAAGGTGTAGGGGCTCGGATGTTGTCATGGTCATTCCTCGCGAACTCCACCTACACCCGCTCAAAACGTCTCAGTCTTCCGCCCAAAGACGCAGCAGGTTGGCGCTGCACTTCGAGAGAAAGTCGAAGGCACCCGTCTTGCCCTCTCGGGTGAACAGATCGCGGCGCAACGTTTCCAGGTCGAACAAGATCTCGCGGTTCTCCGCACTGCGCACGTAGCTACGCGCCCAGCCCACCGCCGCAACCCGCATCCCACTCTCGACCGGCGCGACGCGGTGCAGGGTGGTCGAAGGGTAGATCACCATCGAGACGGCCGATAGCTTGAAGGGCTGCTCGCCAGCGCTCGTCTCGATGACCAACTCGCCCCTACGTAGCTCTCGGGCTCGGCCAGGAAGAGCGTGAAGGACACGTCGGTGCGCATACCCTGCATCAAGGCGTCGTCGACGTGGGTGCCGTACTGCTTCCCCTCGTCGTAGCATGTGTGCTGACTTCCTTGAAATGCATTTGGGCACCTCTGAAACTATACCCGAAACTGACGCGGTGTCGTTCCGGTCCTTGAGCAAGTAATCCCGCACCAACAGACGCCATCGCCCTCTGAAAGCCCCTTGACTCTGTACCATGGTACGGACCGTAGGGTGATGGAGTGGTTACGATGACGGGAACGGCGATGAGGGATCTAACCATTGGGAAAGCGGCCCGGGACGCCGGCGTAGGCGTAGAGACCATCCGCTTCTACGAGCGTAAGGGCTTGATCGAGCAGCCAGCCAAGGGGGCCGGATACCGGACTTACGCACCTGAGGTGGTCGCCCGCATCCGCTTCATACGGCAGGCCCAGGGGATCGGGTTCTCCCTGAAGGAGACGCGGGAGCTCCTGGCCCTGCGCGCCAACCCGAACGCCGACTGCGCGGAGGTGCGCGCCCAGGCCGAGCATAAGATCGCCGTGGTGGACGAGAGGATCGCCGAGCTGCTGCGGGTCCGCGCAGCATTGGAGGCGGTCGTCGCCTCCTGCCCCGGGCACGGCGGCCTGGAGGGATGCACCATCCTGGAAGCCCTGGAAGATCCGAAGCACGGACCAGTGCCGTGCGGATGCGACGAACCGAGAGAGGACACCACCATGAAGACCGTCACCCTGAAGGTCGTGGGCCTGCGATGCGCGTCCTGCGCCGCCTCGGTCGGCTCGCTGCTGGACGCCCATGCCGGCGTCCGCAGCGTCGACGTCTCGTTCGAGGAGGGACGCGCCCGCGTTCTCTACGACCCCGCGACCACCAGCGAGGACCGCCTCGTCGCGCTGATCGAGAAGCGCGGCTTTCGCGTCGTGGCGCGCGACCCGGCCTGATCTGCTCATCCGACGTGGTCTGGAGACAACCCGATGGCCTCAGCGATGCTCGATCTGGAACCGCCGCTTTGGAGCGAGGAACCGGCCAGCCGGCCCGACCGAGCCCGCATCCGCGCCAGGATCGGCGGCCTGCACTGCTCGCTCTGCACAGGCACCATCGAGAAGGCGCTCGGCAGCCAGCGCGGCGTCGACCACGTCGCCGTCAGCCTGACGCACGAGCAGGCGCTCGTCGAGTACGATCCGGCCGTCGCCCGCCCTGCGGCGTTGCTCGGGATCCTGCGCGACATCGGCTACACGATCTCGGACCCGCGTAAGGTCCGGCCCTACGAGGAGGAGGAGCAGGACCTCGTCCGTGAGAGCCGCCGCTTCGTAGTCGCGGTCTCCCTGAGCGTCGCCTCCATCCCCATCATCGCGGATCCGACACTCGGCTGGATCGGCTACCTGCCCGCTCTGGTTTGCATCAGCCTCGGCGCGATGGTGTTCCTCGTCCTGAAGAAGACGAGCCTCGTGGCTGCCGTCGCCAGCACCGCCGGATTGACCGCGCTGGCGCTGGGCCTGCTCTACCTGAACCTGCAGGGCTACCTCACTAGGTCTGCACCCTGGCTCGTCGCGGCGCTAGCCGTGATCCTCGTCTTCGGGGTCGGGCGCCACATCCTGCACATGGCCTTCCAGGCCCTGCGCCGGGGCATCCTCAATCAGCATGCCCTGCTGGAGATCGGCGCCTTCGCGGGCATGGCCGGCGGCGTGATCGGGCTCGTACTCGACCAGCCGGGCTACCCGACGGCCCCGTTCTTCGCTGTCACGGTGATGGTCGTGACCTACCACATCTTTTCGGAGTGGCTGTCGCTCATCGTCAAGACGCGCAGCTCGCAAGCCGTCAAGCGCCTCCTGGACCTACAACCCGAGACTGCCCGCGTGGTCCGAGACGGCCTGGAGCAGAACCTTCCGCTGGAAGCGGTGACGGTTGGCGACCTCGTCCGCATCCGCCCCGGGGAGCGTGTACCCGTCGACGGCACAGTTGCCTCTGGGCGCTCCGCCGTCGACCAGGCCCTCGTGACCGGCGAGCCCATCCCGGTCGAACGCACCGAAGGCGACGCTGTCATCGGCGGCTCGATCAACGGCACCGGCACCCTGCTGGTTCGCGTGACGGCGGTCGGGGCCGGGAGCTTCCTGCAGAAGGTCATCCGCGAGGTCGAGGACGCCCGCGCCCTCAAGCCCGGCCTGCTCCATCTCGTCGACCGGGTGCTGCAGGTCTACACCCCGGCCGTGCTCATGGTGGCCGCACTCGCCTTCACGGGTTGGCTTACCGGCACCTGGCTCCTCGGTGGTGAGGCAGACATCGCGCGGGCCGTGTTCGCGGGCCTCAGCGTCCTGGTGATGGGATACCCGTGCGCGGTCGGCATCTCGGCCCCGCTCTCCATCGTGCGGGGTGCCGGAGAGGCCGCTGGGCACGGCATCCTGATGCGGACGGGCGAGGCCTTCCAGGGCTACCGCCTCGTCGACACCATCGTGCTCGACAAGACCGGGACCCTAACCCAGGGCCGGCCCGTGGTTCGCGAGGTTGAGGCGTTTGCAGGCACCGAGGCCGAGCTCGTGGCCCTCGCCGCCGCGGCCGAAGCCTCCTCCGAGCACCCGTTAGCCCAAGCCGTGGTCAAGGCCGCCTTTGGGCACGGTGCCGTGCCTCCGGAGGTCGACGCGTTCGAGGCTATTCCGGGCAAGGGGGTCGTAGCCCGGATCGGGGATGGCGACGTGCTGGTCGGCAGCCCCGCCTTCCTTTCCGGCGAAGGTATCGACCTCTCGTTCGCCCGGCTCCGCATCGGTGCCCTGGAAGAGGCTGGGCGCACCGTCATCGTGGTGGGACGCGGCGGGCGCCTACTCGGCCTGCTTGCCCTCGACGACAGGCTACGCGCCGATGCCGTGCAGGCCATCGCGGCCCTGCGCAAGGAGAGCCTGCGGACGGTTCTCCTCACCGGAGACAACGAGCGGGCCGCACGTCGGATCGCCGCAGAAGCGGGCATCGACGAGGTCCATGCCGGGGTGCTGCCCGACGGCAAGGCCGAGATCGTTCGTGGGTTCCAGGTCTTGGGCAAGGTCGCGATGGTCGGCGACGGCATCAACGACGCCCCTGCGCTGATGCAGGCCAACGTCGGCATCGCCATGGGCGGCGGCACGGAGATCGCCATCGAGGCCGCCGACATCATCATCCTGTCGAACCGCCTTGCAGCCCTACCGGTCGCTCGCCGGATCAGCCGCCGCAGCTACGCCAAGATGCTCCAGAACGTCTGGCTGGCCTTCGCCTTCAACGGGATCGGCATCCCGGTGGCCGCCACCGGCCTGGTCAACCCGATCTGGGCGATGGTCGCCATGGCTGTCAGCGTCACCGCGATCTTCCTCAACTCGCTTTGGGGACAACCGGGCCTCTTCCTCGGCGCGATCATGAACGTCGGTCACGTGCCCGAGGCGTCACGCAGCAACCTGACCTGAGAGGAGCTCACTCGATGAAAAACCAGCGTTCGGGCGTGGCCGCTGCGCTCTCCGCCGCCTTGATGTCGCTCGTGACGGCAAACCTGGCGCAAGCCGTCGAGGATCCGCCGCCCATGTCGGTGCGGGCCACCGGCCTAAAGGTCGCGACCATCCCGGTCGAAGGAATGGTCTGCCTTTCCTGTGCCGCCTCCATCAAGAAGGCCGTCAGGAAGGTCGACGGGGTCACCGACGCCGAGATCGACTTCGTCCACCGTTCGCTCCGCGTAACCTACGCGTCCGGAAAGGTCTTTCTCCTCGGCCGGGTGAGCACCGCCATCGTCGGCCTCGGCTATAAGCCCGGCACTCCGGTTCTCGAACCGTGACGCTCGAAGGACTGATCCAGCCGCTCGCGTCCGGCGTTGGCGGACCCGCGGCGCTGTGGGTCACCTTCCTGGCGGGGCTCCTGGCCAGCGCGGTCTGCCCCTGCACGCTACCGGTGGGGCTCGGCCTCGCCAGCGTGGCGAGCGCCTCCGAGGCCGGATCGCGACGCTCAGGGCTTCAGGTCGCCGGAGCCTTCTTCGCCGGAATCGTCCTGAGCCTCGCCGTTCTCGGAGCGGTGGCGGGCCATCTCGGCGCCCTGGCCACCGAGGCGTTCGGCAGGGGTTGGGCCCTCTTCATGGCCCTCCTCTCGTTCGCGTCGGCGCTGCTGGCGTTCCTGTGGCCCCGGATGCGCATCGACGGTCTCACCGCCTGGCGCCGGCCCGGCCTCTTCGGCGCCTTCGCCTACGGGCTGGTGTTCAGCGTCGGCACCTCGGTGGCGCCCCTGCTTCTCCTGCTTACGGTCGCCGCGTCTGACGGGGACCTGGGACGGGGCATCCTGCTCGCCTTCGTGTTCGGCCTCGGCCGGGGTCTGCCGTTCCTGGCCGCTGGGGTGGCCGGAGGGGCCGTCACGCGGCTGGCGCGCCTCGGCCTATGGGGCCGGACCCTGCAAATCTTCAGCGGCGGGGCCCTTCTCATGGTCGGCGCCTACTACGCCCAGGTCTACGCGGACCTTGTCTGAACCTTGGAAGTCATGATGAGCAACGACACGAACGCCCCTCTCACGGAGGTCACGCTGTCCGTGCCGGGCATGATGTGCGACGGCTGCGCCGAGAAGGTGCGGGACGCGCTCCTGGCCGTACCCGGCGTCCGGCAGGCGAAGTCCAGCGCCCGGCGCAAGCGTGCCTCCGTCCGCTTCGAGCCGTCCCGGGTCGGGCCTGCAGAGATCCGGTCGGCCCTCGCGGACAAAGGGTTCGAGAGCGAGGAGGCCCGGGCATGATGTCAGCGACACCCGACTTGCCGGATATCCAGCTGGAGCGCCTGCTTCGGCTGCTTGCGGCCGCCACCTTCGTCATCTTCTTCCAGGCGTTCATGGTCGCCCCGATCCTGCCGCAGCTCGGGGCGGCGTTCGGGACCTCGCCGGAGAGGGTCGGCCTGATCGTGCCGGCCTATCTGGTCCCGTACGGGGTGGCGACGCTGGTCTACGGCCTCCTGGCGGACCGCCTCGGCATCTGGCGCATCATGGCGGCCTCCCTGACGGCCTTCGCCGTACTGAGCGTCCTGACCACCACGGCTGGGTCCGTCGAGCAACTCGCGTTTTGGCGGGTACTGACCGGGCTCGGGGCGAGCGGCGTCGTTCCGCTGGCGCTCGTCCTCGTCGCCCGGCTTTTCCCCTACGAGCGACGCGGGCGCCCCCTCGGCTGGCTCTTCGGCGCCATGGCCGGCGGCATGGCCTTCGGATCGACCTTCGGCGCGCTGCTCGAACCCTATCTCGGATGGCGCGGCCTCTTCCTGGCCGTCGGGGCGGCAGGGGCGGCGATCCTGTTCGTTCTCATACCGGCCCGCGGAATCATCCCAGGCGCAACGTCGAACGCGGCAAGCCTCGGTATGTTGGTACGCGGGTATCGGGATCTTCTGGCTTCCTCACGCGGGCGGCGCACCTACGCCACCGTCCTGCTGAACTCGATGTTCCACTCCGGCGTGTTCACCTGGCTCGGGCTGTATTTCGAGCGACGCTACGGCCTAGGTCCAATGGGGGTCGGCCTCGCCCTCTTGGGTTACGGCATTCCTGGGCTCCTGCTCGGCCCGTTCATCGGCCGGATGGCGGATCGGCAGGGCCGCGGCCGCCTCCTGCCGCTTGGGCTCCTCCTGGGTTCGCTCGCGGCGGCGGCGCTGATCCTCGACGCGCCCCTGCTCCCGGCGGCGCTGGCGGTGACGGTCCTATCCCTCGGCTACGACATGACCCAGCCCCTCCTCGCCGGCATCGTCACGGCGTTCGGCGGCAAGCGCCCGGGGCAGGCCATGGGCCTGAACGTCTGTCTCCTCTTCGTCGGGTTTGGAGTGGGCAGCCTGCTCTTCGGCTGGGCGCTTCGCTACGACTTCGGGATTGCCCTGGCGCTGTTCGCGGCCGCGGAACTGGCGCTTGCCATCACCGCAATCCGGCTCTTCCGAGCAGAGACCCGGCCAGCCACGGAAGCCCGAGGATAACGTGTCTCCCTGCCTTACGCCCTTTAGAGCCTCTAACAAAACCGGGTTTGGCGCGTTGGGTGGAGATGGCGAGACCGCTCCTTCCCGATGGCCTGTGGGCCGAGATCGCACCGCTTCTGCCGCCTGAACGGGCCAAGCCGAAGGGCGGTCGGCCTCGAACCTCCGACCGCGCGGCACTGACGGGGATCCTCTTCGTGCTGCGCTCGGGCGCGCCGTGGGAGTTGCTGCCCCGGGAGATGGGCTGTGGCTCGGGGATGACCTGCTGGCGGCGCTTGCGGGATTGGCAGAAGGCCGGAGTGTGGGACCGTCTGCAGCACGCGCTTCTCGACCGGCTCGGTCGCCAGAACGGCATCGACTTTAGTCGAGCTTCCCTCGACAGCGCCTCGATTGCCGCCAAAAGGGGGGCCCGGCGACGGGCCCGAACCCGACCGATCGGGGCAAGCCGGGCACGAAGCGCCACATCCTCACCGATGCGAAGGGCATCCCCCTCGCTCTGAAGCTGACGGGGGCGAACGTCCATGACAGCCGAATGCTGGAGGCGGTCGTGGATGCCGTCCCGCCGATCCGCTCATGCTGGGGACCGCCGCGCAAGCGTCCCTTGAAGCTGCACGCCGACAAGGCCTACGACCACCGCCGCTGTCGTCAGGCGCTGACCCGCCGCCGCATCCAGCCCCGCATCGCCCGGCGCGGGATCGAGAGAAGCCAGCGGCTGGGACGTCGCAGGTGGGTCGTCGAGCGCACGCTGGCGTGGTTCGCCCAGTTCCGTCGCCTCGCCATCCGCTACGAGCGGCGGCACGACATCCATCTCGCCTTCTCCACGCTGGCCGCAGCCCTCATCGTCTGGCGCTTCATCGAACGATGGTTTTGTTAGGCGCTCTTAAATCCTGAACACGGGGTCGTGGCACGAAATGATAGGCAGGTGCAGAACGTTGTCGGCCCTGCTTCGATCTCGCGAGCGTTCGCAGACACGGGGCGGGGCGACGATGACGATGCGGGCCGACGTCTGCGGACCTCAACCAGAGCCGGGCGCACCCGCCGACCGACAAGAGAAAGGCCGTGACCGAGGCCTTGAGAACGTCGATGACGGTGTCCAGCGCAAAAGGCAGAATGTAATCGCCCGGAACCTATACCAACTCCAGATTTGTTGTCCTTCAGAATGCTGGAGGACCCGACATGAAAATCTATGATCTCGCGATCATCGGCACCGGCACGGCGGCCATGGTCGCGGCCATGCGTGTTCGTGGTGCAGGCTGGAATGTCGCCGTGATTGACCACAAGCCATTCGGCGGCACCTGCGCACTTCGGGGCTGCGACCCGAAGAAGATGCTCATCGCGGGAGCCGAGGTGATCGACGCCGCAGGGCGAATGCGCGGTCATGGCATCGTCGGAGATGTGCGGATCGACTGGCCTGACCTGATCGCCTTCAAGCGCACCTTCACAGATCCGGTGCCGGTGAAGAACGAGCACCGGTATGCCGACAAGGACATCGACACTTTCCACGGCGAGGCCCGGTTCACGGGCCGCACCACGCTCGATGTCGCCGGAACGGCGATCCAGGCACGGCACATCCTGATCGCGGCTGGGGCAGTGCCGGTGCCACTCGGCATTCCTGGCGAGGAGCATCTGGCGACGAGCGAGGAGTTCCTTGCTCTGGAGCACCTACCGTCTCGCATCGTCCTTGTCGGTGGCGGCTACATCGCGGCCGAGTTCGCGCGCATCGCGGCACGAGCCGGGGCACAAGTCACGGTGCTTCAGCGGGGAGAGCGGATGCTCCTGCAGTTCGACCCCGATCTCGTCGGTTGGCTCATGAAAGCGTTCGACGGGATGGGCGTCGATGTGCGCACCCGGACGACCGTCACGGCGATCCAGCGGGCTGGTGACATCTTCCGGGTCGAGGCATCCTCCGACGCGGGCCAGGAGACCTTCGAAGCCGATCTCGTCGTCCACGCAGCCGGGCGCAGGCCCGCGCTCGACAAGCTCAATCTGGCCACCGCCGATGTCACGGTCGAGCACGGACGGCTCAAGCTGAACGAGTACCTTCAGAGCGTCACGAACCCCGCGATCTACGCGGCCGGGGATGCCGCGCTGGTCGGGCCGCCGCTTACGCCCGTGTCGAGTCACGATGCGAAGGTCGCCGCCGCCAACCTGCTCGAAGGCAATCACGCGAAGCCGGACTACACGGGCGTGCCGAGTGTCGCCTTCACCTCGCCTCCCATCGCAGCGGTCGGCATGTCGGAAGCCGCAGCTCGGGAGAGCGGCCTGCGCGTCCGCATCAAGTCCGAGTTCACCTCGGGCTGGTTCACGGCGCGGCGCGAAGCCGAACGGGTCTACGGCTACAAGACGGTGGTCGAGGAAGGGACCGGGCGCATCCTGGGAGCCCATCTCGTTGGCCCGCACGTGGACGAGACCATCAACGTCTTCGCCCTGGCGATCCGGCATGGGCTGACGGCCGACGATCTGAAATCCACGATGTTCGCCTATCCAACCGGATCCTCAGATATCGGATACATGCTGTGACGCTCACCCCGAGTGATCGATCATGTCGAGCACAGGGCATTCGGGAGCCGCTTCACCCGAGCACTGGTCGATGGTCCTGGTCAGGAGCCGTTCGAGCCGGGTCAGGTCGGCGATCTTCGCACGCACCCGGTCGAGGTGATGCACCGCGATTTCCTGCACCTCGCAGCAGGACGCCTTGCCGGGCTGACGCAATTCAAGGAGCGCCCGAACCTCTTTGGGGTTGAGGCCGAGTTCGCGCGCACGCCGGATGAAGGCCAGGGTGCGCACATGCTCGGTATCGTAGGACCGATGCCCCCCTTCGGTGCGTGGGGGACGGGGGAGCAGGCCCACCTTCTCGAAGTACCGGATCGTCTCGATGTTGACGCCGGTGCGCTCCGAGAGCGCGCCGATAGTCAAGGAAGCAGGCCCTCGTGTCGCTGGTAGCGCACCCATCGAAATTTACCTTGAAGCTGTAGTTGGTACAGATGTTACGCCCTCTGCGGTTCGAGGGAAAGCCATGTTCGAAGCAATTAATCATGTCATCCAAGCAGCGCGCCGATTGGCCCCGACGGCCGCCCCTGACATCGCGTGTTTCGGCGCTCGGATGCTTCGCCTAGGAAGCCTCTATGCCGCTTTGGTCCTGACAGCCCCGGCGAGTGCGGAAGGCGTGAAGCTTTTCGAGGTTCCGACCCCGAATAGCTATCCAGAGAGTGTCGCCGTCGGACCCGGCGGCGCCATCTGGTTCACGGAGAAGCAAGGCAACAAGATCGGACGTCTCGCGCCCGACGGACAGTTGAACGAGTTTTTTATCCCCACGCAGGACAGCCGGCCTCAGGACATCGTTTTGGGTCCTGACGGGAACCTGTGGTTCACGGAGAACCGCGGCAACAAGATCGGGCGCATCTCGCCCGCGGGCGAAATCGCGGAGTTCCCGCTATCGGAACCTGCGAGCTATCCCTTCGGCATCGTGATGGGTTTCGATGGTGCCCTATGGTTCACCTTGTCCGGTACGAACCGGATCGGCCGGATCACGGTCGATGGTCAGGTTACCGAGTTTGGGCTCGGCAAGACGCTGACCCCTTACGGCATCACGGCCGGCCCCGACGGCAATCTCTGGTTCACGGGCTTCAACAGCAACACCATCGGCCGGATCACGCCGACCGGCCAAGTCTCGGAGTTCCCGCTCCCGACCCTCGACAGCGCGCCGCAGAATATCGTTGCCGGCCCCGACGGGAGCCTCTGGTTTACCGAAGCCGCCGTGGACGGCGTCGGTCGGATCACGACGGACGGCAAGGTGACCGAGCTCGCGCTGCCATCGTGCCTGCCTGGTTCTCCTTCGGAGGATGGCCGTCCCTCGCGTTGCACCAGCACGAAGTCTCCCTACGGCATCGCGTCGAGCAAGGACGCCCTGTGGGTGACGCAGCATTGCGGCGGAAGGCTCAGCCGCCTCACGCCAGACGGACACTTCAGCGAGGTCGGGCTGGACGGGCTGCGAGCCCCGAACGGGATTGTGGTCGATCAGGACGACACTGTCTGGTTTGCTCTCGCGCGCTCGAACGGCATCGGCCGCCACCGGCCCAAGAACGACGGGAAATGAGCGTTGTTTCCAGGTTCCTCACTGACTCGTTTCGGGCCCCCCCCGCCCCGGGCATGAAAACTCGCGTCAGCCCAGATGGCCGAGAACTCGCATCAGAGAACAGATGTTGCATGTCCGGCCATTCTGAGATCCAGGCTCGCGAGGAAGGCTTGGCGCTCACTCCGCGGTCCGACGGCGCCGGGCTTCTTCCGGCCGTCGTCACCGACGCGGTGTCCGGAACCGTGCTGATGCTCGCCTGGATGAACGCCGAGGCGCTCGGCAGGACCATCGAGACGGGCGAGGCTTGGTTCTGGAGCCGGTCCCGGCAATGTCTCTGGCACAAGGGCGCAACGAGCGGGCAGGTCCAACGCATCCAGGAGATCCGGGTCGACTGCGACCAGGACACCATCTGGCTGAGGGTTCGGATGTCCGAACAGGCGGGCTGCTGCCACACCGGCCGTTCGAGCTGCTTCTACCGTCGCGTCGTGAGCGGGCCGATGCTCGCCCTCGACCCGGTCGCCCTCGGACGCCCTGCGGAACAGTCCTGAAGCTCTTCGGACGAGGGCGAGTGAGCTTCCGAAATTAGCTCTTGCACCTGTAGTTACTACAGGTCGTACACTCTCACGGTGAGGGAAACTCTGATGGACAAATTGGCTGGCACGGCTCCTCGCGGAAACGCGGTCGTACCGAGGAGCGAAGGGGACAGAAGGGACAGAAGCTCGCGGTCGTCGGCGGTATCCTCGCTGCGCTCGGCGCCTCCTCGTGCTGCATCCTGCCGCTCGTGCTCTTCAGCCTCGGCGTGAGCGGGGCCTGGATCGGCAACCTGACCGCGCTCGCCCCCTACCAACCCTTCTTCATCGCCACGGCGGTCGCGTTTCTTGGTTTTGGCTTCTGGCGGGCCTACCGCCGACCCGCGACGTGTTCAGATGAAGGTTCTTGCGCGCGGCCAGGCTCCAGCCGGGTCGCCCGGATCGGGCTCTGGGTGGCCGCCGCGCTCATCCTCGCGGCTGTGACCTTCCCCTACACCGCGCCTCTGTTTCTCTGACCTTCACCGCCACGATCGAAGGAGACCACCCATGAAAACCTTGCTCCGTGCCACCTTCGCCGCATCGATCCTGATATCGGCCAGCGCTGCCTCCGCCGCTCCTCGCACGGCCATTCTCGACGTGCAGAACGTGAGTTGCGTGACCTGCGCGCCCATCGTCAAGAAGACGTTGTCACGTCTGACCGGCGTCACCCAGGTGGCAGTGGTCGAGCACGGCGGCGCGGCGACGGCGACCGTCACCTTCGACGACGACAAGATCACAGCCGAGGCGCTCTCCCAGGCAACCACCGGTGCCGGATACCCATCTTCGGTGAAGGAGGTGAGGAACGCGAGTGCGGACACCACGGGCAGCACCGCCCAGGCGCGCTGAGCGGTGGGGTAGCTTCGTCATGGAAGACCGCATCCTTGTACGAACCGGCATCGCCGGCGCCGTTGTGGCCGCGCTTTGCTGCGTGACGCCCTTCTTGGCGGTTGGTCTCGGTGCGGTCGGGCTCGCGGCCTGGGCTGCCAAGGCCGATTACGTCCTGATCCCAGTGCTCGTCGCCTCGGTCGGCTTGGTCGGGATCGGACTCTATCGACGAAACACATCAAAGAGCCCGGCGGCATCCGATTGCTGCGACGCGGACGATGACACACGAAAGCTGAAACCATGAGCGATTGCTGCAACACTCAGCGCGAGAGCGACGGCAAGGGCCGCTACGACCTCGTCGTCGTCGGCGCCGGGTCGGCTGGGTTCTCGGCCGCGATCACGGCGGCCGAGCAGGGCGCACAGGTCGCCCTCATCGGATACGGGACGATTGGCGGCAGCTGCGTGAACGTGGGCTGCGTCCCGTCGAAAGCCCTGATCCGGGCTGCGGAAGCCGTGCATCACGCCAACGCCGCCAGCACCCGCTTCGAAGGCGTCCAGGGTGAGGCGCGGGTGGTCGACTGGCGTGCACAGGTTGCCCAGAAAGATGCTTTGGTCGAGGGCCTGCGGCATGCGAAGTATGCCGACCTTCTGCCGGCCTACAACAACGTGGCCTACCACGAGGGCGAGGCGCGCCTGGTCGAAGGCGGGGTCGAGGCCGGTGGCCAACGTTTCTCCGCGGACCGCATCATCATCGCCACCGGTACACGCCCGGCCCTACCAGCCATATCGGGCATCGCGGAGGTGTCGGCTCTCGACAGCACGGCAGCTCTTGCGCTGACTCAGCTGCCGCGTTCGATGATCGTATTGGGCGGCGGTTACATCGGTGCGGAGCTTGCGCAGATGTTCGCACGGGTCGGGGTCGCGGTGACCCTTGTATTCCGCAGCCGGCTTCTGCCCGAGGCAGAGCCTGAGATTGGCGCGGCGCTCGCCGGCTACTTAGCGGAAGAAGGCATCACGGTCCTGGGCGACCTTGCCTACGAGGCCGTGCGCCGAACGGAGGAAGGCGTGAGCCTCACGGTCCGACGAAACGGACGCAGCGAGACGGTCACGGCCGAGCAAATCGTCGTCGCGACCGGGCGTTCGGCCAACACCGAGAGCCTCGGCCTCGCGGAAGCGGGTGTGGCCCAGACGCCGACGGGCGCCATCGTGGTCGATGACCGCATGCGCACCTCGAAGCTGGGCGTCTACGCGGCGGGTGACGTGACCGGCAAGGACCAGTTCGTCTACATGGCGGCCTACGGCGCGAAACTGGCCGCCAAGAACGCCCTCAACGGTGACAGCCTGCGCTACGACAACAGGGTGATGCCGGCCGTGGTGTTCACGGACCCGCAGGTCGGAAGCGTTGGGCTCACTGAAGCCCAGGCCCGTGCTGCCGGGCACGACGTTCGCACTTCGGTGCTCTCGCTCGACAATGTGCCGCGGGCGCTTGCGGCTCGTGACACGCGCGGTCTGATCAAGCTCGTCGCCGACCGGGGGACCCGCAAGCTTCTGGGAAGCCACATCGTAGCACCCGAGGGGGCCGACAGCATCCAGACCGCCGCAATGGCGATACGCGGTGGGCTCACGATCGACGATTTGGCCGAGACGATCTTTCCGTATTTGACCACGGTCGAGGGCCTGAAACTCGCGGCTCAGACCTTCGATCGGGACGTGAAGAGGCTTTCGTGTTGCGCCGGTTGATGCCGGGGCAAGACGCTTGCGCGGGCGACGGAGACGGAATGGTCGCAAAAGCGGAAGAGCTCGCGACCGAGATCAGGCCGGGCGTGGTGCGGCCGGACTGGTCCGCCGTGACAACCCCGGCCGCCCGCAATGCGCTGAGCGGGCGTATGTCGGCACGTGCTGGCCTGCTCGACAAGTGGTCGCACGCCCTGGATCCCGACGAGGATCTGGTGTGGCGGAATATTTTAAAGCGATACGCCACCATGGGCCGGCCTCCCCAAGCGGCGGACCTTGCCGGCGATACGGGCATCCCCAGTGACCGGGTCGGCGCATTGCTGCGCAAGCTGCAGTTGCGCGACCTTGTCGGCCTCGAAAACGAGTCCGATAAGATCCGGCACGCCTACCCGTTCACGGAAAGCGAAACCGGGCACCGGGTTGGTTTCGGTCGGCATGTTCTCAGCGCCCTTTGCGCGATCGACGCGCTTGGCGTTGGGGACATGTATCGGACGGACATCAGGGTCCAGGCGCAGTGCCGATCCTGCGGGGAGACGATCAGCGTCGTCACGACGGACCAAGGCCGCAAGCTGGGCAGCGTCGCTCCTGCCGGGGCGGTGATCTGGTACGACTTTGCCTACGGCGACAGCGCGGCCTCCTCTTGCTGCCCGTCGATCGCGTTCTTCTGCTCGGACGAGCATCTCCGTCGCTGGCTGGAAGGGCAGGAGCCGGCAAGGGCCGGAGTTCGGCTGAGCATGAACGAGGGGTTGGAACTCGGTCGCGCGATCTTTGCCCCGATCCTCAGGGAGCCCGTGTCCGCGCTGCCTTGAGAGCCTCGCCCTGCAGCGCGTCTCCGAGGGCGCCGACCTCTTTCCTGCTGAGGAGAAGAAACAGGTGCAAGGAGCCGGAACCGCGAACGAGCTTGAAGAAGGCCCGGTGCTCAGGCCTGCGTTTAACGAAGCCGGCTTGATCCCGGCAATCGCGACCGAGTGTCAGACCGGAGCCGTGCTCATGCTCGCCTGGATGAACGCGGACGCGTTGAACAGGACGATCCTGACCGGCGAAGCCTGGTACTGGAGCCGATCGCGCAAGTCTCTGTGGCACAAGGGCGAGACAAGCGGGCAGATCCAGCACGTCCAGGAGCCGTGGGTCGACTGCGACCAAGACACAATTCTGCTGAAGGTGAACGTCGGCGGCGATGGGTCCTGCTGCCATACGGGTCGGGCAAGCTGCTTTTACCGATTGCTGTCGAGTGGACCTGACGGACTGATCCTCCGAGTAGCCGGTACGGATGCGCGATGATGTCCCGAGCCAGCGCCGATCCCGCCCTGCCGGCCGATTGCTACTTCAAGGGACACCCGGGCGCGAAGCCGTCATCGCCCCATCACAGACATCGAGGAGAGACTTCGTGAGCGATAAGCCCGTCGCAGCTTTCGTAGCGTTTTTGTTCGTATTCCCTCTGACGGTGGTCTGTTGCGCAGGTCCTGCAGCGCTCGTGTCAGGCGTTGTCGCGACAGTAGCGTGGCTGAGCCAGTCGATGGTCCTGCTCGTCGTGGCCTCAGCGGCTGCCGGAGCCTTCGTTCTGCTTCACGTCTTCATAAGCGGCCGGGGGCGACGGTGTACGCCTCGGCCGGAAGCCGAAACCGGGTGTTCAGCAACGACGCCAGGACGGGGAAGCGAATTCGGATGACAGGGGCAGCTTGCGCAGGCTCACCGAAACCGGTCGTCCGTCCTGCAGGCCATATCGAGGCATCGCCACAGCCGGACGACGGGGTCCGTCGCTCGTGCGGCAACCGCCTCAAGGCAGTTCTCTTCAGCCTGGCGCTTGGTTCGGCTTGGTTCGGCAACAGTCCAGCGCTGGCACACTACAAGCTCGTCGGCGTGGCCGTAACCTTGAGCATGCTTGGACAGTGGTTCGGGCTAATCTACCTCCGACGCCGTTGGTCCACGCTCCAGCGCTATGCTTGGGATAAGCAGATCGAGATGTCTGCCTCCCCACTACTCTAAATTTGCGATCATAATTCCTGGAACCTGTCGCTGGTCCAGCTTCGTTCAAGCACCAGAGACTTCTCGGCACTTCATCACAGGCCCCCAGTGGCCGGATGTTCTTGGCGGGTCGAACAACTTGCGAGATGAACGGTCATGGGCAGCCAAAAAGACAACTTGCTGGTCGATGTCGCAATCGGCCTCGCTGCGGGCTTTGTCGCGACAAAGGTGACCGAATTCGCCCAGGAGGCGCTCTACCGACCCATGCCGGAGAGCGTCAAACAGGCCGAGGAGGCGGTTCGGCCTGGTCCGCCCCCCGAGGTCGCCGCGCGCAAAACCATGCAAGCCATTGGGCATCCTCTCGGGCAGCAGAAGCTCAAGTTGAGGGCGTCGCGTTGATTGTTCGCTGAGTTACGGTCGAGACGAACGGGTCGTGAACGGTTGCCGCCTCGGAAGAGCTGCGAGGGTGGCGGCTACACCGCTCGTGTGATCCCGGCGAGGGCCATTTCGCGATAGACGGTGGCGCGGCCGAGCCCGACCTGGCGCCCCGCTTCCGTAGGCGATAGCCCGGCTTGGACGAGTTTCAGGGCGGCCACGACCTTGTCCGGATCGACCGGTTGCCGGCCCGGACGCTTGCCTTTGGCACGGGCCGCCGCGATCCCGTCCTTGGTGCGCTCGGCGATCAGCCGCCGCTCGAAGTGGGCGATCGCACCGAAGACGTGGAAGACCAGTTCGCCGGCGGCCGAGCCGGTGTCGATCTTCTCCTCCAGGCTCACGAGCGCAATGCCGCGTTCCTTGAGCAGGTTTACGCTCGACAACAGCTCGGCGAGAGAGCGCCCGAGTCGGTCGAGGCGAACCACCGCCAGGGTGTCGCCGCGACGCGCGTAGGCGAGGAGTTCGGTCAGGCCGGGCCGGTCCATGCTCTTGCCCGACCGCACGTCGGTGAAGACGCAGATGGCGCCCGCCCGCTCGAGCCGCAGCGTCTGCCCCGCGACGTCCTGGTCTCCGGTCGACACCCGTGCGTAACCCAGCACGTCGCCCATGATCTCGTCCCGCAAACGTCCGTTCTCGGGACGCCCGCCGAGCCGATCCGGCGCAGGCTTCGTTCCCGTCCACTTATACCAGACCTCGTTGAGCGCGACTCACGACGGGTAGCGCCGCTGTCTCGGCCGTGATTCTGTCCTCGGGTTTGGGGCCTGAGGAGGATGCGATGGCCGCTCCCGTACCGCTGCGGTCGGACTTCGATGCCGGATCCTTACGTGCCCTGGCCAAGGGTTCACGCGATCCGGCCCAGACCCGCCGCTTGCTGGCGCTGTCGGTGATCTCGGCGGGCGGCTCGCGCTCGGAGGCGGCCGAGATCGGCGGGGTCGGGCTGCAGACGGTGCGCGACTGGGTCCTGGCCTTCAACGCCGATGGCCCGGACGGGCTGATCGACGGCAAGGCCCCTGGGGCCCGTCCGCGCCTGAACGCCGATCAGCGGGACGTCCTCAAGGCGCTGGTCGAACAGGGGCCGGTTCCCGCCGCTCACGGCGTGGTACGCTGGCGGCTCTGCGATCTGGCCCAGATCCTGTCCGAGGATCACGGCGTGTCGGTTTCCGAGCAGACCCTGAGCCGGGTCTTGCGGGCGATGGGCTACCGCAAGCTCTCGGCCCGTCCGCGCCATCACGCCCAGGACCCGGAGGCCGCGGCCATTTTTAAAAAGACTTCCCCGACCGTCTGGCGGAGATCGCGCAAGCTGTCGGCGGCAAGCCGATAGAGGTCTGGTTCTGCGACGAGGCCCGTGTCGGCCAGAAGAACACGCTGACCCGGCGCTGGGCCAAGCGCGGGACACGCCCCTCAGCCCCAAAGGATCAGCGCACACAGTCGGCCTACATCTTCGGGGCGATCTGCCCGGCCCGGGGCGTCGGCGCGGGTTTGGTCATGCCCCGCTGCACCACCGAGGCGATGGCCCACCACCTCGAAGAGATCTCAGGGACCGTGGCTCCCGGTGCCCACGCCGTGCTCCTCCTCGATCAGGCCGGCTGGCACACGACCAAGAAGCTGCCGGTCCCCGACAACATCACCCTTCTGCCGCTGCCGGCGCGTAGTCCCGAACTCAACCCCGTCGAGAACCTGTGGCAGTTCCTTCGCGACAACTGGCTCGGCAACCGGATCTTCAAATCCTACGCCGATATCCTCGATCACTGCTGCGACGCCTGGAACAAGCTCATCGACCAGCCCTGGCGCATCATGTCCATCGGACTACGCCAATGGACACATGGGTTCTGATCAATGAGGATTGGTATTAATGCGTCCCGTTAAGCATCCGTGTCCACAATGATCCCCTGCCTTCTCTGGACGGTGGGAGGATCGGGATGGCACGTCGGAGCCTGCTGACGGATGCCGAGCGCGAGCGGCTGTTCGGCGTGCCGACGGGTCGCGACGAACTTGTCCGGCGCTACACCCTAGACCTAACCGACCTGGCGCTCGTCTCGGGGCATCGAGGCGACGCGAACCGGCTCGGCTTCGCGCTACAGCTCGCGCTCCTGCGCGACCCCGGCTTCGGTCTCTCTGTCGCTACCGGCGCTCCCGAGGCGCTCGTCGTCTTCCTCGCCGAGCAACTCGGGATCGAGCCGAGCGCCTTTGCCGCTTACGCAGCCCGAGTCGCGACCGCGACCGAGCACGCTCGCGAGCTCGAGCGCGCCCTGGGCCTGCGCCCGGCGACGCGGGTGGATCTGCCGCTGATGATCGAGTCCGCCGCGGCTGCGGCGTGGCCGACAGACAAGGGAGGGCCGATCGCTGAAGGAATCATCCACGCGTTGCGCGACGTCCGCATCGTCCTGCCGACACCCGACACGATCGAACGCGCCGGGCTGGCCGGACGCGCTCGTGCGAGGAAGCGCGCCGCCGACGCTTTGCTCGCCGGCCTCTCGCACGAGCAGATCACAAGGCTCGATGCAATGCTGGCCGTGGATCCTGCGACCGGCCGCACGCTGCTTGCCTGGACGAGGGACCTGCCGGTCGCGCCCAAGCCTGACCACGTTCGCGAACTTGTGGACCGGCTGGCGATGGTGCGCGCGGTCGGTCTCGACCCCACCCTCACCAACCGGATCCACCCCGACCGGCTGCGCGCACTCGTGCGGGAGGGACAACTGTCGTCGCCCCACGCGATCGAACGCTACACGCCGCACCGACGCCGCGCCATCCTGGTCGCGGCGCTGCTCGACCTGGAGAGGCGATTGACCGACGCCGTGCTCGGCATGGCCGATCGGCTGATCGGTGCCAGCTTCACACGGGGGAAGAATGCCCGCGAGCGCACCTACACGGCGACCTCGCGTGACGTTGGCCGGCTCATGCGCCTGCTCCACGGCACGATCGAAGCGGTCGAGGCCGCGGTGCGCGACGGCGGCGACGCGCTCAGCGCGATCGACGGGGCGGTCGGGCTGGACCGGCTTATCCACGCTAAGCCTGACGCGGCTGCGATCGCTGACCTCGCGGAGGAGGATCCGCTGGTGCGCGCCGCCGACCGGCATGGCACCCTCAGGAAGTTCGCGCCGCTCCTTCTAGAGGCGATCGACTTCAGGGCGAGCCGGAGCACGGACCCCACGATTGCTGCTCTCGCCACCCTGCGTCAGCTTAACCGCTCCGGAAAACGCGACGTGCCCCGCGACGCGCCGATGCCGTTCAAGAAGGATTGGCGCAGGCTCGTCGCCGGTGCTGACGGCAAGGTCGACCGCAGGCTCTACGAGACTGCGGTGTTCGCCCACCTGCGTAACAAGTGGCGCTCGGGCGACGTCTGGGTGGAGCGCTCGGGCGAGTATCGTCGCTTCGACAGCTATCTCCTTCCTGCGGCCGAAGCTGCGCCCATCGTCACCGATCTCGACTTGCCGGCGAGCGGCGACGCGTGGCTGTCGGAGCGGGGCCGTGAACTCGACTGGCGCCTCCAGCGCTTCGCAGGCCGCCTGACCCGAGGCCAAGTCGAGGGCGTGTCCATGAAGAACGGCCGGCTGTCTATCGCGCCGGTGCGTTCCGCGACCCCGCCGGACGCGGCGGCGCTGGCCGAGCGCATCGACGCACTGATGCCGCGCGTGCGCGTCACCGACCTTCTTCACGAGGTGGCGCGCGAGACCGGCTTCCTCTCCGCCTTCACTAATCTGCGCACGCACCGGCCGGTCGACAACGAGGCCGCACTCCTGGCCGTGATCCTCGCCGACGCCACCAATCTCGGCCTGTCTCGCATGGCCGAGGCGAGCCAGGGCGTGACCCGCGACCAGCTTCTCTGGACCCGCGAAGCCTATATCCGCGATGAGACATACCGGGCCGCGCTCGCGCGCATCATCGACGCGCACCACGCGCTGCCGATCGCCTGTGTGTGGGGGGATGGCACCACCTCGGCGTCCGACGGTCAGTTCTTCCGGTCGGGCAAGCGCGGCGACGCCGCCGGCGAGGTCAACGCCCGCTACGGTGTCGATCCAGGCTTTGCCTTCTACACCCACACCTCTGATCAGCACGATCCCTTCCATGCGACCGTGATCTCGGCCACCGAGCACGAGGCGCCCTTCGTCCTCGACGGGCTTCTCCATCACGGCAGCGGCCTGAGCATCGCCGAGCACTACACCGATACTGGCGGCAGCACCGACCACGTCCACGCCCTGTGCGCGCTGCTGGGTTTCCGCTTTTGCCCCCGCCTGCGCGACTTCCCCGACCGCCGGCTCGCCTCGATCGAGCCCGCCGCACGATACCCGGCGCTGAAGCCCATCATGGGAAAGAGGGTGCGCGTCGAACTCATTCGCGAGCACTGGGGGGACATCATCCGCCTCGTAGCCTCGCTGAAGGCCGGCGTCGTCGCGCCCTCCGCGATGCTGAAGAAGCTTGCCGCCTACGAACGGCAGAACCAGCTCGACCTCGCGCTCGCCGAGATGGGCCGCATCTGCCGTACGTTGTTCATGCTCGACTGGCTCGAGGCGCCCGCGCTGCGCCGACGCTGCCATGCGGGACTGAACAAGTCCGAGCAGCGCCACGTTCTGGCCGGTGCCATCTGCACCTACAAACAGGGACGCATCGCCGACCGCTCGCGCGAGGCGCAGGAGTATCGCGCTTCGGGGCTCAACCTCGTCATCGCCGCCATCGTATATTGGAACTCGACCTACATGGCCGACGCGGTGGCGCACTTGCGTACGACGGTCGAGCCCGCGCCCGACGACCTGCTGAGCCACACCTCGCCCGTCGGGTGGGAGCACATCGCGCTCTCCGGAGACTTCCTCTGGGACCACGTCGCCATGCCGAGGGGCCGGCGGCCGCTCAACCTGCCGCGCCAACGTCGCGTTGCATGACGTTCACGCAGCGTTCTTCCTTGGCGTAACTGGGCGAACAACCAACGCGACGTCCTCCTGTACCGGACCGAAGCCGAGATCCGCGGCCGCTCGGCCGAGGAGCGGCGGATGCAGCGCCAGGAGCACAGCCGTCCGGTGATCGCGGCGCTGCAGCCCTGGCTGCGCGAGACGCTCGGGCAGCTGAGCCAGAAGAGCCGGCTGGCCGAGGCGATCCGCTACGCGCTGTCGCGCTGGGCGGGGCTGAGCGTGTTCCTGGAGGATGGCCGGGTCGAGCTCGACTCGAACGTGGTCGAGCGGGCGATCCGGCCGCTGGCGCTGACGCGCAAGAACGCGTTGTTTGCTGGTTCGGACGGCGGCGGGCAGCACTGGGCGGTGATCGCCTCGCTGGTCGAGACCTGCAAGCTGAACGGGGTGGAGCCGCACGCCTACCTGAGCGACGTGCTCACTCGCATCGCCAAGGGCCATCCCAACCGCCGCCTCGACGAGTTGCTGCCCCTGGGCCTATGCCAGCGCGCGAGACCCCAGAGCCGTGGCCTGAAGGCGCCGCTTACGCATGAACGTCATCGCTGCAAAGCTCGTCATCGGGAAGGGCTCCATGCACCGTGCTCTCGCACCCGAGAAGCCGGCCGCGTAACCTCGGCTGTTGCCGCGGAAGTGCAATCAGTTACAGACTTCCCTGTGACGCCGAACGTAGGACCATTCCCATCTCGCTGCGGCAACAGTTGCACAGATCACGCTGCACCCGCCGTTGCCCGAACTGCCGGCTGAACCGCGGCCCTGACCTCGTCGTAGATCGCAATGCCTGACCCGACCTCTGTCTCCAGGCTGATCGCAACAGCGTAGGGCACGCGATCATCAAGCGCGCCCGCCTGGGCACGACAAGCAACTCGGAGCTTCAACATGCCACCATCTAGAAAGGCGACTGCGCTTTCCCCTTCGAACATGCAGTGCGAGAGCGTTCCGCGGTTGATGGCGATGTGCGTGGGCTGTGCGGACGCGCGCCCGACTGCCAAGGAGTAGCTCTTGTCGCCGGCAGGAAGCAGTTCGAGCGTCGCCGAGCGGTATTGCTGGTGCCGGGCGTTGATCGGCGTCAGCCAAGCCATGGTCATCGTCAAGCGACGCAGCTCCGTTGAGCCCTCGATCGACGGTGGTAAGGGAATAGCAAATTCGTCCTGTGCATCCTGTTCAATCTCACCGTATGCGAATAGTGTGACCCGTTCGGCCGTACAGTCGAGGACGCGGTCAATCTCAGGTCGTCCATAACCTAGGAAACGGGAGATGTTATCGCGGTGGCGCTGCCAATCGCGGCCTCCCGGTCCGAATGCTTCATCAAGTTTGCTTCCGGCTTCGCCCCAAGTCGCACCGTGTACGAGCAAAGCTTTTAGCAATACCGCCGCATGGGTGCGCGGTATGTCGTAGCCAGCCTCAACCAGCGAGTCGTAGATCCTGATCGCCGATCGTGTGATGAGCGCAGTCGCGTTGCTAGACCCCACAGTCCGACGCTGCACATCCAAGCGGCCTGTCCCGCCACCGTCAGGTGCCGCCGACATTTGACCAGCGTAATTTCCACCCGGATCGACAGTGAGCCACACATGACCTTCATCTTCGGAAGCCCGCACGAGCTCACGACCCCCGTCGAAAAGGAGATCGGGCTTGACGGTCTGTCGAAAGCCGAGACCGACGCCCGAACTGACGTTGGGCATGCTGCCGTTTGGAAATGGATCTTTCAGATGAAAGGCCTCTGGCGCGCTGGCGAACTCGTCTGCGTGCCAAGCCCCGACAGCGATCGCATTCAGCCCTTCGGCAGGTGAGAGTAGTGACCGCGTTGCCTTCTCGGAGTTCAGCGCCGCGATTACCGCCGCCTCGCGCTGCTCCGGGGTCGCTGCCGCCCAATCAGCTGTGGTCGCAAAGTCGCGGACCGGCAACCAGCGACGCACATTGCCCGCGCTGATTAGGAATAGGACGCGGTAGCGGAATGACAGCCAGTCCATCAGCCGCGCCCACGGGCTAATTCGACCAGCATATGGGCGATTAAGATCGCCCACCGAGAGGTTGATTACGACCACGGTCGGTGCAGACGCGGGCTCGCCGCCATCACCCTCCAGCAAGCGCCGAACCGCGAGATAGATGACGTCGAGCGGAAGCCGATCAGGGGGCGTGGTTTCCGCATCGGCCGCAGCGTCATAGACCATGATCGGGCGCACATACAGCGGCCGACCTACGGGCTGCTCTCCAGCCTGCAGGTCGCCGTGCACGATCAGGGATGCCATGCTCGTTCCATGCGAGCGCTTGGCCGCTGGCGTACGAGCGCTATAGTCGTCTGGGTCATCCAGTATCAGGCGATCAACAAGCCGCTGATGATTGGCAACAGGTACGCCATCCAATAGAGCGGCGATCGCGTCGCCCTCTGGTTTGGCCTGTTGCGGGGGCACTGCAGACTCACCCAGTTCCTCTGGTTCAGCGATGGAGGCGAGCGACTGCGGTCGCAGGTACATGATGTCGTCCAGACGCGCGAGCGCGACGTCGGGATGTTCAATGAGCTCTCGTACCTGGTCAGGCGGCAGGTCAATAAGCAAGCCGTGATAGCGGATCGGCTCAATGAGCGACGAAGAAACTACTTGTCCGCCCAG
Organism: Methylobacterium currus; assembly: GCF_003058325.1. NCBI lineage: Bacteria > Pseudomonadati > Pseudomonadota > Alphaproteobacteria > Hyphomicrobiales > Methylobacteriaceae > Methylobacterium > Methylobacterium currus. Next base: position 110,393 of record NZ_CP028845.1, on the reverse strand, counting down.
TTCGGTGAGCTGCCCTTCAACACTGCCTATCGCTTGGGCTCGCCGCTCCGCGCGCTCGTGAAACCAGAGCTCGACCTCGAACCGTACAGGGTCATCCGGTCGCTCCGCTACACGCTCGCGCCAGTATTCCAACGTTTCTGGCAGGACTCGATCTTGCGGCCCCCACGCCCGCAGGTCGTTCAGCATCTCGAACAAGGTGCCCCACGGTGCGAAGCCCCACGGCATCGCTTGGCCTTGGCGGAACAGATCCCAGAGCCTGAGGATCTCACCCAACGCGCGCATGTCAGGCATCGCCATGTAGAGGCGTCCGCCGACAGGCTTTTCGCTACGAATTTCTTTGCCCTTATTATTCTGCACGACGTGGAAGTCGTCATCGGGCTCGATTACGGCATCGTCTTCCAGCAGGAACTCGAGCCCCTGGATGCGTCCGACTTGGCTGTAAAAGTCCCCTACTGAACCGACAACCTCGAAGACGAGTGCTCTCTCCGGCGCTATACCATCGGGATCGGCGCGTAGTGTCATGCTCGCCTGCGCTGCAGCCTGAGCAGCGACGTTTCTGAGACGATCGAAACGCGGGCCAAGCCGCTGCGCCTGCCGACCGAACCCCGGCTTCGCGATCTTCGCGTTCGGGTCTACCGGCGTAGGGGCACGCTTATCGCGTTCGTTACGGGTAGCCTCAGGTATCTGAAGGAGAGGTCTCTCCGCCACGTTTCTCGCTCTTCTTTTTGCTCGGTGCACTCACGCGGGATCGCCAGACCTTTAACTCGTGCTCGACGATTTCGCTTGGGCGACCATCCCCCAGTGACAAGACGAAGCGACGAAGAATATTTGTGCAGAAATCCTCAACCTCAGCGAGGCTTGATCCACGTAGTGCGCGAGCTAGCTGATCTGGCGACTTTCCAAGATCGCTTAGCACCGGCCGAGCTTGGAAAAACATGCTGATAAAATTAGATATTTGTCTCTCGCCCGGCGCCGGCAAATCAAGACGTAGCTGAAACCGTCGCCATGCAGCCCGGTCAAGAAGCTCGGAATGGTTGGTCGCCGCTACGATAATGGTCCAGCTTGGCAGATCGTCCATCTGAAGGAGGAGAGAGCTGACGACACGTTTAATCTCGCCCGTCTCATGAATGTCACCCCGCTCCTTTCCGACAACGTCGAACTCGTCGAAGAAAAGCACACTCGGCGTCGTGCGCGCGAAGTCGAAGACGCGACGGAGCCGGCCTGCCGTCTCACCGAGGAAGCTGCCGATTACCGCCTCGTAGCGGACTGTCAGGAGGGGAACGCTCAGAGCCTCAGCGATCGCTTCCGCTAAAGAGGTCTTCCCGTTTCCAGGAGGTCCGGCCAGTAGGATGCGATGGCGGGGCTCTAAACCGTGCGAGCGGAGGACGTCGGCTCGACGCTGCTCCTCAATCAGCTCCTCACACGCTTCGCGGGTGACGGGCGGCAGCAGCAGGTCGGCTAGCCGACGCTGAGGCACGCGGTCAACGAAGAGGTCGCGTGTCGACGGCCCGCGTACCGCCGGTGCCGGTGCTGCAACATGGCTGCCGTTCAGGTTCGTGCGGAGGGCGGCCGTCAGCCGTTCAGCGAGGACAGTGTGCTTGTTTGCTTTCTCATCAGCGATAAGCGCTTCAGCAGACGTGCGCGCCAAATGACGGTCGCCGGTTGCGCCCGCCTTCACAAGAGCCACTAGGAGATCGCTACGCGCCATCCGCTTCTTCTTCTTCACCGGCCTAGCCGGTTTTGCCTCCGCCTTTGGACGTAGGGGGCCGGGCGCAGCTTCATCCGGCCCGAACAAATCCACGTCCCACTCCATCAACCTGCTTCGCCACTGCTCCATTCAGCGCTTTGTGCAACGTTGAGCGGTGAACACCCAAGGTTCTTGCGACCTCGGACACCGTCAATTTAGGGTCTTTTAAAAGCCGCTGAGCTACCTGCAGCTTCTCTGCGCTGAGCTTCGGTGGGCGTCCACCCTTGCGTCCTCTGGCCCGCGCAGCCGCTAGACCCACCATGGCTCGCTCGTGGATTACCTCGCGCTCGAACTGCGCGAGCGCTCCAAATAGGTGGAAGACCAAACGCCCATTCGGCGCCGTCGTATCGATGCCTTCGGTAAGGCTCTGCAGCCCGACTCCCCTCCTCTCCAGCTTCTGCACAGTTTCGATCAAGTGCGGCAGAGAACGTCCGAGCCGGTCAAGTCGCCACACTACGAGTGTGTCACCACGCCGCGAGTGGTTCAGTAGCTCGGCCAGAACTGGCCGCCCCGCGGCCGCGCCGGACGCAGGCTCCGAGAAGGTGCGCTCGCAGCCCGCCGCCTCCAGCGCCTCCAGCTGAAGGAGAGCCGTTTGATCGTCTATCGACACTCTCGCGTAGCCCAGCAGCATATCGAAAACCTACCAGTCGCCTCCTTTCCGCGACAGCGATTTTTCAACGGCTTTCGCGACGCTCCACAGCCGGACTTTCGACGTTGCCCGTCCCCCTCTCTGGAACGTGCTGCCCGCCACGCCGCGCGTGATCCAGTACCTGAAGTGGGATCGGCTCCCGTCCGCCGCGGCGCTGGCCGACGTGCTGGGTACAACGACACGGAGAGCTATGCAGGAGAATGGGTGGCGCGCTTGGCGTGAAGCCAGCGGATCATGAAACCGGCGCTGACGTGGACGTGGGAAGCCCACACGGCGATTTCACACCGTACCCAGAAACAGGACTGCTCCTAGACGCTCAGATTTGACGGCCAGGGTTAATCCGTGCCTGTCTGTAGGCTTCCGCGACCCGTGGCTTGAGCCCGAGTCGCATCAACCCGGAGATCCTGCCGCCGCAGTGAGACCCTGAAAAAGCGAGACCCCCGAAAGCCTGCCAGGGCGTCCGAGGGTCTAGAGCCCCGAAGGGCCGATGAAGTCTCTCACAAGCTCATCGTCCCGGAAATCGCCGCCCGAGTCAATCTGAAAGCGCCGCTTTCGGACACGGGGCCGCTTTGTCTGGAGCCTGGGCGCCTGCCACGCGTCCGGGAACGATCTGCCGCGGCCCTTTACCGAAGGGCCGACCGATGACCTATGCCGAGATGAAAGACGCGATCGCCCGAGCGCTGCCGCAGGCGCTCCCGGGCTTGCGCGCGCAGCTCTACGACCTCAACGGCACCGGACTGATCAGCGACCAAGATGCCGGCGAGCTCGACGACGCGATCGAGGCCCGGCGCACCGCCGGCCGGGCGACGCCGGCCCCCTCCCCTATGCCGGCCGGCCTATCCTTAGGGGCTGCGATCGCGCCCACGGCCGAGCGCGTGCACCGCTTCGCGCGTCAGCGCCGCCAGACCTCCCCCGACAGGGCCAAGAGCCGGGCGCGCGTGCGCCTGATCTCCCGGGCCCGGTGCCTGCCCGACCACCTCTCCGCCCGCTACACTAACGGCCAGGCGGCCGTGCTCGGGGTCGTGGGCGACGAGATGGCGGCCCGCGGCGTGTGCGCCCTGTCGATCGCCGAGATCGCAGCGCGGGCCGGCGTGTGTCACCGCCTCGCGCAGACGACGCTTCGCCTCGCCGAGGGCGACGGGCTCGTGACGATCACCGAGCGGCCCCGTAAGGGGCAGAAGCATCAGACGAACCTCGTGCGCGTCCTGTCGCGAGAGTGGGCTGCCTGGCTCGCGAAGCGGCGACCGACAGGGTGCAGACAGTTTGGTGCCACGGAAATCGAAGATTCTTCTTTCTCTCTAGAATCGAAGGGGGCGGCGCGCGGAAGCGTCGCGACGGGTTTTCGGAGGGGGGATTCGGGATCCGGAGCGGCCGGTCGAGCGGCGGCGCGTCCGCGATTCTAGCTTGAAACGATCGCCAGTCCTGGAATCGCGAGCGCCGGACCCTGGGGAGGATCCGGCGCGCGGTGAGGGATTCGCGTATTGGCCTCTTAAGGTTTGCGCCTCAAGACCTCAATGCCTCTCGACCTCAAGAGCAACGGGTCGGGCGTGGGCACGAAGGATCCCGCGCCCGAAACCGATTGAGGCCTAGGCCTCTATTCCTCAACACCTCTGGGCCTCTAGGCCTCTTGAGTTCAATAAGAGAGGGGCCGCCCGCCGTCACCTGCGCCCGCTCGGCCTCTGCGCCGTCGCCGGCTGCAAGGCCGCATGCCCCTTCCGTTGCAGATACTCGGATACGGCTTCGTGAATGATCTTCTGCAAGCTGAGCTTGGCGTCAAAGCTGTAGCGGCGCAGCCGTTCGTGATCCTCGGCCGTCACGAACAGGTTGATTTGGCGCAGCTTCGCGGTGTCGGCGTCGAGCGCTGGCGCCGTCGCGCTGGGCACGGCGGGCGCCGGTGCGGGCGCGGGCGGCGGCGGATCGAGCGGCTTGAGCAGCGCCGCCATGGTGCGCTTCGGACGCGCGGGAGGAGGTGTCTCACTCATTGATTTGGCCTCTGATCCAGTGCCACACGGCGCGCAGCTCGTCGGCCGCTTGGCGCGCGGCAGCGCCACGCATCTCGAGAACGGACCGCCCCTCGGTGTGGGCGTCCTGATATACGGTCCGGTCGGCCAGGTGCGTCGGGCAGACCGGCACCGGGTAGACAGACAGGGCCGCACGCGCCTCGGTGGCGCGGCCGACCGTCTTGGCGCAGTTGACGACGATGACGGCCCGTCGCTCAAGGCGGCGCAGCATGGCGAGCGTGTCACCCACCGCCTCGAGGTCGTCGCCGCTCGGGCGCACGGGGACGATCACCAGGTCGGCGACGCGGGCGGCCTCCGCCTCCCGTTCGGTGACAGCGGGCGCGGTGTCGACGAACAGCACGCCGTCCGCCGCGCGAGCCTCGGCGATCTCGGCGGCGAGCGAACCCGTCGCGAGCTCGAACAGCTCGGGCCGCTCGGGCGCCGGAGTCAGGGTTTGGCGGCGGTCCCACCATTTCGAGGCGGTCGCCTGCACATCGCGATCAATGATGAAGGCGGGGCCGTCCTCGGCGGCGGCGGTCGAAAGCTGGCGGGTGAGGGTGGATTTGCCCGCCCCTCCCTTCTGAGACATGACGGAAATGATCTGCACGGGTGTCCTCCTCAACCCCTCTGGGGTTCTGCGCCTCAATGCCTCAACAAATCAATACCTCTAGAGGTCTAGGCGCTGACGGTGAGCGCGATGGTGACGAACACTAGAGTCGCGTTGACGAGCACGATCGCGCACCACGCGGCGGCGACGAAAACGATAGTCATTTTAGTTGTCCTCAAGAGAGGTAGAGGTATTGTCCTCTAGAGGTAACGAGCAACAGCAGGCCATTGGCTGCCTCACGCAACGGCGCCGGCTGGCGCACCGTTGTCCTCTATATCTCTAGATATATTGACCTCTAGAGGTCAAGCAAGCCTTGCGCGCTGAGTTAAGCCGCGGTCAACGACGCCAAGCGCCTGCGGGGGAGGGGAGGGCGGTCCCAGCTCGACCACGCCTCACCCTGCATCCGGCCCCATCGCCAGGGCGAGCCGCCGCCGGCGGAAGGAGGCCGTCTGTCCCTTTGGTACACCCTAACGAGACTCACGTGTGAGACAGCCGTGGCCGTCTCAACAGAGTTGTAAATCAGGACGTGAGACAGCTATGAGTGAAGCTCTAGATCCTGGTGAGACGAAACGATGGGCAAAATCGGCTACGCACGCGTCAGCACCACGGATCAGGACCTCTCCCTTCAGCTCGCCGCCCTCTCCGCTGCAGGATGCGGCGTCATCCGATCCGAGAAGATCACCGGATCTACCGTCGCCGGTCGCGCCGAGCTACGCACCGTCCTCGACTTCATCGGCAAGGGCGATACCCTCGTGGTCACCCGCATCGATCGCCTCGCCCGCTCCCTCGGCGACCTCCAAGACATCGTTCGCGAGCTCAAGGCCAAGGGAGCCTCGCTCGTCGCCACCGAGCAGCCGATCGACACCAGCACCGCCGCCGGCAAAGCGTTCCTCGATATGCTCGGTGTGTTCGCCGAGTTCGAGACCAACCTGCGGCGAGAGCGCCAGATGGAGGGAATCGCCAAAGCCAAGGCCGCCGGCGTCTACAAGGGTGGCAGGACTCGGATCGCTGCCGACGAGGTGCGCCGTCTTGCAGGGGAGGGGATGGGTCCTTCGGCAATCGCACGACAGCTGGGGATTGGCCGAGCCAGCGTCTATCGCTTGCTCAGCCCAGGAAAAGTTGTTTCACAAGACGACCGTCGCCCTTTGGACGTGCCCTTATGAAGGAAGAGCCGCTTTAGCTGGCTATGTCGGCCTTCTTGTGTCGACCGCGGCGGGTTGGTCCAGCGGCCAACTCTTCGGCCAAGTGGGCCTGTGCTGTGATCGACACCGAAGTGAGATCTCGGGCTGGATCAGGAACGAGCCCCAACATCTATCCTGAGTGGATCTTCAGCGATCGTAATCCGCTCTTGAGCGCGAGCGCTCTGATCGCTCGCGCTGAACAGCTTGGGGAAGGCTGCTGCGAACGTCCTCGATCAGCCGCAGCACACGCAGCGCGATCTGGCGTTCGGCCTGCCGAACGTTCCTAGCCAACTGCCGCAGTGCGAGCTGAGGGATTGTGCCGATCTCCCACAAGACTTGGCGCAGGGCACGTGCGGCTCCGAAGCTGGCCTGCAGATCGAGGCGCAGCTCGGAACGGGCTGGCGCGATCGCGCCGCTGCTCACGAATGCGGCTCTGTCCTCGACATGATCGACCACGTTCACCTTCTCGCTGTAGCGGCGTGCCTCCACGAACAGGCGCTCGTGCAGTTCCGCCGTGCTCGGGGCGAAGTGCGGATCGGCCTGTCGCACCCGCACCGCTGCTTCCAGCCGCTCCCGCTCAATCACCAGACGTGCCTCATGCCGGTGGCGTGTCAGCCCCACATAGAGCTCGCGCGCATCGCCCGCCGTGAACCCGCAGTAGATCGTCGCCTCGCAGGTGCGGCCCTGCGCTGCGTAGACGGTCCCAGCATAGCCCGGGCTGATCCGCGGCAGGAGCCGCGCCTTGCTCCGGCCCCTCTGCAGCGGCACGAAGCCGGCATAGTCGTCCTCGACCTGCCGGCCGTCCTCCAGCCGAACCCGCAGGCGCAGCTCCCCGGCCTCGTCCGGCCCGATCGCCTCCACGACCGCGCGCGTTCCATTGCGGATGCCGGGCTGGCTCAAGCTCTCGCCGAAGCGGACGCGCTCGCCGACCGCCAAGCTCAGCGCCTGCGCCTTGTTCTCGCGGTCGCGAGCCGTGACCTCGACGTCAGGGCCGGTCAGCACGCCTTCCGTGCGCAGCAGCGCGCGTGCACCGCGGTTCAGCGCGGCCGCGTCGCGGTTGCGCCGCGTCACCATCAGCACCGCATCCGAGCCGTGCCGCGCCCGCGTCTCGGACCAGAGCGCCAGCGCCCGCTCCTGTACGGCCGCGCTGCCGGGGACGAGCTCGATGCAGCCGCGGCTCGCATAGGCGCGCAAGCCTGCCTCCACCTCGCCGCGCGCCATCAGCACCGAGGCCGCCCGCTGCCAGGGCACCACCTGGCGCCGCACCTGCGAGAGCGTGGCGTGGCGGCCTAGCACGTCGGTCACCGCCCGCAGAGCACTCGCGCCCGCCACCGAGGCGAGCTGGCGCCGATCACCCACCAACACCACGCGGGCTCCGCCGGCCTCCGCCGCCGATAGGATGGCGGCAAGGTCCTTCGTACCCACCATCCCGGCCTCGTCCACCAGCACCAGGCTGTCGGGACCGAGGCTCGTGCCCGCCCCCTGCGCGTGGTCGTGGCGCCATTTGGCAATGGCCTGCGCCGGGATGCCGGTCGAGCTGCGCAGTTCGTCTGCCGCGACCCAACTCGGAGCAAGGCCGATCACCTGAAGTTCACAGCGTCGTGCGATCTCGGTCAGTGCCTTCGCCGTGGTGGTCTTGCCCGTGCCGGCGCCCGCCTCCAGCACGCTGACCGCTGCTGCACCGCTCACGTGGCGCAGGGCCAGCTTCTGCTCCTCGGCCAATTGGGGCGCGCAGGTGTCAACGGGCACCGAAGTCTCCGCAATTGTGGGCTTTCAAAATTCCCTGGCCGGCGGGTTCGGTGCGGATCGGTGATCAGCCGGCCGTGTGATCGGAGGCAGCCTTTCCGGGTGGACGACCGCGACGCCTGGGTGCGGGCGGCGGAACGATCAGGGCCTTGGAGCGGACGTGCTCGGGGACGAGGTCGGCGTGCTGGCGCAGGCGGTAGCTCGCCCCCTCGATCTGGATCACCACGGCATGGTGGAGGAGTCGGTCGAGCAGGGCTGTCGCCACGACCGGATCACCGAACACCTCGCCCCACTCGGCGAAGCCGCGGTTCGAAGTCAGGATCATCGCCCCGCGCTCGTAGCGCGCGTTGACGAGTTGGAAGAACAGGTTGCCGCCACCGGGGACGACGGGGAGGTAGCCGATCTCGTCCACGACCAGCAGCGAGGCCCGGCAGAGATAGCGGATGCGCTCGCGCAGGGAGCCGTCGCGCTCGGCCTTGGCCAGCGAGGTCACGAGGTCGGCCAGCGTCGAGAACACGACGCTGCGCCCGGCCTTGACCGCCTCGACGGCGAGCGCGATCGCCAGATGGCTCTTGCCGGTGCCGGGTGGTCCGAGCAGATGGACGACCTCGGCCCGGTCGATGAAGGTCAGTTCCGCCAGCGCCAGGACGCGCTCGCGGTCGAGCGAGGGCTGGAAGGCAAAGTCGAACCCGGACAGCGTCTTGATCGTGGTCAGGCGCGCGACCAGCAGGGCGGTCTTCACGCGGCGGTTCTCGCGCAGCGTCAGTTCCTCGGTCAGGATCACGTCGAGGGCGGCCAAGCCGTCGATCTCGCCCTGCTCGATGCGCCGGACCGTCGCGTCGAGCACCTCCAGGGCGCGCGGCATGCGCAGGCCGACCAAGCTGCGCTTGATGCTGTCGAGGGTCGTGATGGCACAGGATGCGGTGCGGCTCATCGCTGGCCTCCGATCCCGCCGGCGAGCCGTTCGCCGACTGCCTGGTAGACAGCCAGCGAGCGCCGGGCGACGTGATCGCCATGGCGGCCGATCGGCAGACTGTCGGGATGGCCGTGGCGCATGGCCCGAGCGGCCGTGCCTTGCCGATGGTCGGGGTCGATGCGGTACTGCCGTCGTCCCTCCAGGATCGGATGGCTCGCGACGAGCCGGCCACCATCGAGGATGCGGATCGTGTCGGGCAACTGATGCACCTCGACGACGCGCCGGGTCCGATCCGGTACGCTGTAATAGTTGCCACCGATCGAGACGAGGCCATCGTGGCTGACGCGCCGCTCCAGCGTGAGCAGAGCGTCGAAGGGCAGAGCCGGCAAGGGCTGCAACTCGGGCCGCTCGGCGGCGAAGGCTTCCGAGACGATCCGCTGCGTGGTGCCGTGCAAGCGGACGTTGGCGACGGTATCGAGCCAGCTCCGAAGCTGGCGGTTGAGGTCGTCGAGGTCGCGGAAGGAACGTGCGAGGAAGAAGTCCTGGCGGATGTAGGAGAACGGTCGCTCGACCTTCCCCTTGGTCTTGGCCCGGTACGGGCGGCAGGCGCGCGGCAGGAATCCGTAGTGCTGGGCGAGTGCCAGCAGGGATCGGTTGTAGACGATGTGGCCGTCCGCATCCTCGCCGGTGACCGCCGTCTTCATGCGATCGTAGAGGATCTCGATCGGCACGCCGCCGATCGCGGTGAAGGCCTGCATGTGACAGCGCAGCAGCGTTTGCAGGTCCTGATGCAGGACGAAGCGCGCCTCGATGTGCCGGGAATGGCCGAGCACCAGCGAGAACAGCCAGACGATGCAGGTCGTGTCCGGCGCATCCGTGAAGGTGACGAGGAAGCGGGCGAAGTCGACCTGCGCCTGCTGGCCGGCCGGGGTCTCGAAGCGGACCTCGTAGGGCTTGGCCTCGGGCGGCCGGATCGCGGCGGCGAACCGCTTCACCGCGGTGTAGGCACCGGTGTAGCCGCGCTCGCGCAACTCGCGGGTCAGGCGCACGGCACTCAGGTCGGGGAAGGCGGTGATCCGCTCGCGCAGATAATCGAGATAGGGCGCGAGCTTGCTCGGGCGGCCGGGCTGACGCGGGCCGTAGGCCGGCGGCTCGAGGCCGCGCTCGATGTACTTGCGGATCGTCTTCGGATCGCGGCCGGTCCGGCGGGCGATGGCGGAGACGGACAGGCCCTGTCGGTGCAGGTCCAAGATCATGACGAGTTCTCCCAGCAGAACCATCCTCGTCGCTCCCAGCCGATCGGTATCGGCAGGCATGGTGGCTGAGGATGGAAAAGCCCGAGAGGGCGCGGGGCGTCGCGACCCTACGGGCCAGGGCACCGACCAGGGAATTTTCGATGCCCACAATCAGGGAGTATTCAACGCCCGCTGACAGCAGGAGAGCACCGCTTCCACAATGGGTACCGGGATCACATGCTCCGCCGCAGGCCGGTCAGCCGCGCGCAGCGCGCACTCGCCGAGTGCCTGCCCTCCGCTCACCTGATCGAGATCGAGGCCAACCGCCGCCTGATCGAGCTGGAGGACCGCGTCAGCTTCTTCCCCGTGCGGGCCGAGCGCGGTGAGATCAACCGCACGGGTGGCGCGGCCGCGCGTGCCGAGTTCGACGGGCCGCTCAACGCCATCGCAGGCGCACAAGGGCCGGTCATCGTCGATGTCGGCGCCAACACGGCCGGCTCGCTCCTCCCGCTGATCGGCGAGGCGCAGGCGCGCTACGCTCGCCGCGGCGTCGAGTTCGCCCTCCTCGTCGTGCTCACCAGCGAACCCGGTGCGCTCGCCAACGCTCCCGTCCTGCTCGATCTCGCCCGCCCCTTCACGGCGGCGCGCTTTGCGGTCGAGAACCAGATCGAGGGTGCGGTCGATCCGAAGGCTCTGAAGGCGTTTGCCAAGGATGTCACCCTGACCCGACTGGAGAAGCTCAGCCTGGATGAGCGCGCCAACGAGCTCCTGCAGAAGGGCGGCTTGCGCTTCATCGGCGAGGATCTCACCGCGGCCGAGGACAGCCTGACCGGGCGCTACGGCTTTGCCGAGGCGGGACGCATCATCGAGGACCTCACCGGCTTCCGGTCCAAGGCCATGCAGGCCGCCGGTCCGGCCGCGCGCTGGTTGGAGGGCTGAGGGCGCATGGCACGTCCGCCTTCTCGGACCCAGCCCTCTACGGTCGAGGCGCGCCTGCAAGCAGCGCAGGAGGCCGAGCGAGCAGCCACGCAGCGGGTGCAGCAGGCGAGCCGCGCCCGGTTGGCCGAGCTCCTGCGGCTGGCGCCGCGCGAGCGTCTGACCCACCTCGACGACCCGGCTCTCGTCGGCCCGGACCGGATCAGCCTGCGCCGCTCGCTCCAGGCGAGCCTCGTCAGGCCACACCGCCGCTGGCGGCCGGGCGGTCGGCTGCAGGCGCTCGGCCGGCGCCTTAGGGCAGCGCTCCTGCGCCAGCTCCTGCACCCGGCCGTGCTCGGCCTCGTCGCCCTCGGCGGCGTCTGCCTCTCCACGGCCTGGTCCAACACACCGCGCGTGGCGATCGCGACGCAGGCGCTGGCCAGCAACGTGATCGGGCCGGACGGCCGCGTGCAGGACTACACCGTGCCGGCCCGGAGCTGGGTCGCGGTCGAGCAGCTCGGCACCGACGTGGCGCAGATGCGGGTCTGGTATCCGGGTCAGGGCTACGGGCACGGCAAGGTCTGGCGCAACGGGCTCGAATTCGCCCGATAGACCGACCAGCCCTGGTCCATCCTCGCCCGAGCCGCCCGGGAGGCCGAGGCCCTCGCGCGAGGACTGCCGAACGGTCCCGGGGACCGCCTTCAGGCGGTCGCCCGCACCGGCGCCACCGGATCGAGCAGGCCGGCAAAGCGCGCGTCACGGTGCGCGAAGGTCTTGCGCAGCTTGAGCGGGTCGGTGGTGTAGGCCGCGCTGTTGAGGAAGACCAGGCTGTGGCGCTGGGTCAGGCGAGCGAGCTCGGAGGCTGGCACCAGCGCTTCAGGTCCGGGCGCCACGCTCTTCGTCTCCCGGCCGGTGGTTGGATCACGCGAGATCGTCTCGTGCACGCCCGTGAAGGTGCCGAGCGCGTTCGACCAGCGCTCGCGCTCGGCACCCTGCGCGCCCGAGAGGTTGAACAGCATCAGTGCCTCGGCCGTATCGCGCAGGATGGCCGCACCCGCCTCACCATAGGTGTCGACGATCTGCGCCTCCGACTGCCAGAAGGTCCACAACGACACGCCGTAGCCCGGCAGCTCGCCAGTCCCGCGCAGGACAGCGTCGAAGCGCCCGAGCACGTAGGCCTCGTCGATGATGACCAGAAGGCGCTCAGCGACAGGCCGGCGCCGCACGGTGCTGAACAGGGCGGCGAGCAGCCAGCGCACGTAAGCCGCCATCTCCTTGCGGCGGTCGTCGGCCGGCAGCACGATGTAGAGGTCGGCGTCGCCCGCACAGAGCGCGTCGAGGCGGAAGCTGTGACCGGTCACGATCCTCTGCATGCGCGGATCCAGCATCCAGCTGAAGCCTTGCGCCGCGGTCGTGAGGATGCTGGCGCGGCTCTTCTCGTCGTCGGAGTCGAGGATGCCGCGCGCGTCGCAGGCAACCGCGTCGTCGTAGCCCTCCAGCGCCGCGCGCAGCGCCTCGGGATCGCGCACCAGGGCAGCGGCTTCGGGCGCGCCCTGTCCGGCCCGGATCACGCATTGGAGTGCTGCCACGATGAGCACACCGGCCCGGTCGCGGAAGAAGGCACCGGCCTCGCTGGTCTGGCCGGTCTCCGGCAGGAGGGCACGGGCCATGCTCTGCAGTTCCAGCACGTCCTCGGGATCGAGGCCGAGCAGTGGATCCCAGCGGTCCGTGCCGCCGGCGAGATTGAGTGGATCGAGCACGTAGACCGTCTGACCCATGCTCTCGCGCCGTCGGCGTACGGCGCGCACGACGTCGCCCTTGGGGTCGATCACCACGGCGGGGCCGGCCCAGGCATCCGGTTCGGGAAAGGCGAGGTTGGGCAGGATCAAGCCGCTGGTCTTGCCCGTGCGCGGCGGCGCGACGGTGAGCAGGTTGCCCTCAACCTGTATGCGCACCGCTCGCCCGGTATCCGGATCCAGACCGAGCTCAATGCCCTTGCGCATGCGGGCGAGCGCGCGCGGGGAGGCGAACTGAGCGTCGCCGAAGCGGCGCAGGCGGTGGCGCAGCGGCACGAGGCGCCCGCCCATCAGGATGATGGTGCCGAGCGCGACCGCGGCTCCCCAGACGAGAAGCGAGGCTTCGCGGCCGCCGCCGGGGAGCGCCTGCGCGCGGCCGAGCGCCATGTTGAGGTAAGTGCCGGCCATGCGGACAAAGCCGGAGAGCCAAGCGCGCAGGCCGCTGCCCTCCAGCGTAAACCAATCGGTGGGGTTCCTCGCAAAGCCGGCCAGACCCGCGCGTCGAGGCCGTGGCTCGCGAGGTAGGCGGCCGGGTAGCCGAGCAGTAAGGTGGCGAGCACGACAATGAGGACGAGGCCGGCGCGGAGAGGAAGGTCGGGGCGATGCATGGCGATGCCATAAAGCCGTACACGTGAGCATACCGGATGCGGCGTATATCGACCTTGAGCGAGCTGGTGAAGTAGCTGTTGACCACCTTGATCAGGATGAGAGCCGAGACAAGGCTTCGTTAGAGTTGTCTCCGCAAGAGCGCGGCCGGCACGCAAGATCGAGCCGGTGTTCACTTGATATCGAACTCGCTCAGTTCGAGCGTGACCTCATCCGCGAGCGCATAGCGTCGAATTGCGAGCTGCGTAAGCGCGCGGGCATAAAGGAGGCCGCAGGTCCATGGTCATACTCGACATGCTCGCCTCATCTCGTGCTACTCTGGTTACAAGCATCACCATGCGCCAGGCTGCCGCTCGTAGGAAGATGTGCCTCCGTATTTTTTTGGGTATTAATATTATTTTATATTTCGTTTGATCCAATAATTTATACTTTCTCTAGAGCGAACGGCATTATTCATGAGATAGAATGGAACCTCGTTATCATTCTTTGAATTCAATATATTTGGCGTAAGTGGAGCTACTTCATCATTGATACTGAAAATTTGTATTTGGAAATTTTCTATTTTATCATGGATTATTTGTAGTATGTCTATGCTATTTTCTGTATGCAAAACGTCCTGATTTCTTAGATCGCCATCTACATTTCCAATGACTACCGAAAATCTTGCATCTGATGTCTGTGATATCTGAAGCAAATTTTGTATATTTAGTCGACAGTTGTCCGACTTAATTTCAAATTTTTGCGTCGTTGCAAGTGTATCACCAGTCATGAACTGCTTGAATGTACGCCGTTTTAGCGAAAACCAGTTGCTAAAGTGATTTATTTCATCTTGTCTCTTCCTGTTAAAAGCTGATCCCATGTCGTCGATAACTGTATTAGGGCCGCCGCGTGCGAAGTACCCGAAACGGAGATCAAGAATGCCCATATAAGCCTCGTTAACCAAAAACTCTGCCGACCGAGTCGCGATCTTTTTGCCTGCAGGCCCCGTACTGGTTGGGTGTCCGCCGCGAGCGGACGGTTTGTAGCGAAAGGGTTTAACGCAATGGTTGAGTTCGGTACTGCGGTTGAGCTCGATGGTGAGCAGATCGTGCCGACCCAGGTGGGCGACATGAGCCTGCAAGTGCCCTTGAGCGACGTTGAGGAACTCGCGATGGGAGTGGTGGGAGCGCGCATCGATGATGCGATCGTCCCCTCGCCGACCCGCCCGGGCTGCTTCAGCATCAGTCTGAACGCCGTGGGGCTGACCCGTGTCGTGGTTACCCAGGAAGAACTGGGCCGCATCGTCCAGCGCTGCCGTGTGATCACGAACATGGCCTAATTATACGAGGGCCGGAGCTGCTACGAGCGGCTCCGGCCCTCTGCCTTGGGTCCGTCGACGCCACGAAGAGGACAGCGCGACTTCTGCATGCTGAGCAACGCTAAGGCGGACTGAACCGTGAACGGGCTGGCTCAGGCGACCCGACGGGTCGTTCGGCCGAGATTGAGCGGGCGGCGACCGTGCGGGAGCGCCGCGGCGCGGTCCCAGAGGAAGTCGCCGGAGAAGGCGATGTGCTCCCAGCCCACGGGTGAGGTGTGGGCCAGAACCTCGTCACGGACCTGTTCGCCGGCGCCCCGGAGATGATCGACGCCATCGGCGATGTAGGTCGTGTTCCACCAGACGATGGACGCGATCACGAGGTTGAGACCGGAGGCCCGGTATTGCTGCGCTTCATGCGAGCGGTCGACAAGGCGGCCCTGACGGAACGTGTAGAGGGCTTGCGTGAGTTGGTGGCGTTGCTCGCTCTTGTTCAATCCGGCCTGGCAGCGCTGGCGCAAGACAGGGTTCTCGAGCCAGTCCAGCATGAACAGGGTGCGCTCGACCTTCCCGACCTCCTGCAGCGCAAGGTCGAGCTGGTTCTGCCGCTCGTAGGCGGCCAGCTTCTTCAACATGACTGAGGGCGCGGCGTGGCCGGCCTTCAGCGAGGCTACCAGGCGCAGGATCTCGCCCCAGTGCTCCCGGACGACATCGGCGCGGACCTTCTTGCCGAGCAGCGGCGCCAGCGCCGGGTAGGCGGTCGGTGGCGCGATGGGAATCAATCGTCGGTCGGGGAAGTCGCGCAGGCGCGGACAGAACCGGAAGCCCAGCATGGCGCAGAGTGCGAACACGTGGTCGGTCGCGCCGCCCGTGTCGGTGTAGTGCTCGGCCAGAGGCAGGCTCGACCCGTGGTGGAGCAGGCCATCCAGGACGTAGGGCGCCTCGTGCGTCGCGGCCGAGATCACCCGCACGTGGTAGGGGGCATGCTGGTCGGAGACGTGGGTGTAGAAGCTGAAGCCGGGATCGACGCCATAGCGGGCGTTGATCTCGCCGGCGGCGGCACCCCGCTTGCCGGAGCGGAAAAACTGGCCGTCGGAGCTGGAGGTCGTCCCGTCGCCCCAAACGGCGGAGATCGGCAGGGCGTGGTGGGCGTCTATGATGCGCGCGAGTGCGGCCTTGTAGGTCTCCTCCCGGAGGTAGGCGTCGGCGGTCCAGACGAGCTGGTCGCGGGTCACCCCCTGGCTGGCCTCAGCCATGCGCGCGAGGCCGAGGTTGGTCGCGTCAGCCAGGATGGCGGCGAGCAGCGCGTTCTCGTTTGGACACGGATCGCCGGTGCGCAGGTTGGTAAAGGCGGAGAGGAACCCCGTGCCGCGGGCGGCTTCATGGAGGAGCTCGGTGATCCGGGCGCGCGGCATCAGTGCGTCGAGCCGCTCTGCGAGCCGTTTCGCCTCAGGCGTGGCGATCGCCCGGACAGGGGTGATGGACAACCGGCCGTCACGCATTGCGACGCCATCGAGCTTTCCCTTCCCGAGCCGATCCGCGAACCGCTTCAGTCGGCGGTCGAGCTCGCGAGCGCGGCTTTCCAGCCAAGCGTCGGCCGTCGCGGGGAGACCCAGTTCGGAGGTGATCGGAACCACCTCGGCCGAGGCCAGCATGTAGCTGTCGAAGCGCCGGTAGGCCGACGAACGTTCGACCCACACGTCGCCCGAGCGGAGTTTGTTGCGCAGGTGGGCCAGCACGGCAGTTTCGTAGAGGCGCCGGTCGATGCGGCCGTCCGCGCGGATCACCAGGGCGTGCCACTCCTTCTTGAACGGCATGGGCGCATCGCGCGGGACCTCACGTCGGTGCGTACCGGCCAGCTCGCGCAGGAGGTGCACGGCCGCGACCGTCTTGTCGCTCCCACAAGCGGCCTTGAACTCGAGCGCTTCCAACAGCGCCGGTGCGAACTTGCGAAGAGTGGCATGGCGATCAGCGGCGCGCACGAGCGGGTCGACGCCGGCGGCGTCCGCGATCTCGGCCACCTCGCCCCGCGCCCGCAACAGCTTGGCCCAACCAACTGCCTCGTCCACGGCATGCAGCGGATCCTCGCCCGCGCCGGCTGCGGCTACGAGCGCGTCGATGGTGCCGCGGAACATACGCATGAGCCGCCCGACGTCGCGCGCTGTGGAAGTATACTGGCGCGCCTGCGCATTCTTGGCCCGAGTGAAGGCGCCCCCGATCAGCTTGTCAGCCATCTCGATGGCGGCGTCGATCAGCCGAGCCTCGAGGTCGAGGAGCAGCGCCACGATCGTCGCTCGCCGGCGTGCCGTCGTATAGCGGTCCATCAGGTAGGCCGGAGACAGGCGGCCCTCGCGCGCCAAGCGCGCGAGCCGGTCCGGATGCACACGACTCTCCGCGAGAGGGTCGATGCCGAGGGCGCGCACGGCCTGCAACTGGGCGAGGATGTCGCCGACATGGTCGGGCTTTGCCGCGACCGGGATGGTGCGCAGCTCGGTCAGCCGGGTAAGACCGGTTCTCGTCCCCACGCTCGACAGGGCGTCGAGCGCCCTGATCTGATCGGATCCCAGCCCCGCCAGCAAGGCGGCGTAGGTCCGCGTGCGCGCCTTGGCCCGACCGGTCACGCCCGCTCGCTCGATCGTCGCGGGGGCAGGCAGCATGATCTTCGCCTCACGCAGGGCAGCGATCATGGCCGTCACGATTACCCCGCCCTTGTCGGTGGCCCAGGAGGCAGCGGCGGCGGCCTCGATCAGCAGCGGAAGATCAGTGCGGGTTGCCGACCGCAGCCCCAGTGCCGTCGCGACCTCACGAGCGTGGTCGGTCCGGGTCTGGTCCCGCGCGCCGTAGGCCCTGAAGATCTCGGCCGGGATCCGGAGCTGCTCGGCGACGAAGGCCGTCATGGGCGCGAGATCGACATCCGGCTGCACCGCGACCTGGGCGAGCGTCAGCCCAGGATGGCGTAGCAGGGCCAGTTGAACGCCGAACCCGAGCCGATTGCGATCCTCACGTCGGGTCCCGATCAGATCCAGGTCGGCGGCCTCGAAGGTGTAGAACCGCGCCAGATCATCGCGCTCGGTCGGGACGCCGAAGATGCGGCGGCGCTCCTCGGCGCTGAGCAGGTCGCGTCGTCCCATGGACCGCTCCTGAGCGTCCAGAGAACGCCGACGATGATGATGGACAGCGAGGCCACTAGGGACGCATTCTGTGGACGGAGTCGACGGCCCGAGAAGCGCAATAGCGCGATCGTCCACAGAACGACCGGTTGAGAGACGGCGTCCCCATGGCAGATGTTCTCGGTTATGCCCGCGTCAGCACCGGCGACCAGGACGTTGCCGGCCAAGCCAGACGGCTGGAGCAGGCTGGCGCCATCCGGGTGTTCACCGACGTTCGGTCTGGCAAATCGATGGACCGCCCCGGTCTGATCGAACTCCTGGCCTATGCACGCCGCGGCGA
Source organism: Methylobacterium currus (assembly GCF_003058325.1). Taxonomy (NCBI): domain Bacteria; kingdom Pseudomonadati; phylum Pseudomonadota; class Alphaproteobacteria; order Hyphomicrobiales; family Methylobacteriaceae; genus Methylobacterium; species Methylobacterium currus. The sequence goes on along the minus strand of NZ_CP028845.1, from coordinate 92,251 downwards.
CACGCTGGCGGTGGTGCGACTCGACCGGCTCGGCCGCTCTCTCGCGGAACTCATCTCCGTGGTCGAGCAACTGAAGGGCCGCGGTGTGGCTCTCCTCAGCCTGGAAGAGAAGCTCGACACGTCCTCGGCCGCCGGGGAACTCATCTTCCACGTGTTCGGGGCCATTGCGCAATTCGAGCGTCGGCTCATCGCCGAGCGCACTAAGGACGGGATCGCAGCAGCCCGCGCCAGGGGAAAGGTTCCTGGCCGCCAGCCTGTGGACGCCGACAGGGTGCAGGCCGCGCTGAAGCTGGTCCAAGCCGGCCTTTCGCCAACGAAGGCCGCCAGCCAACTTGGTCTTGGACGATCGACCGTCTACCGGGAAGTCGCCGCCGCAGGGCTGGCACGCCTGACCTGAAGATGGCCGTTCTTGCTCCGTTCGGCCTTAGCGTTGCTCAGCGTACATCCGTCGCGCTGTCCTCACGAAAGCAAGGTCGACCGGTGGGCGAGGGCCTGTCGCAAACTCGGGTCCAAGCCGCAGAAGGGGCTCTGCCGCCCCGCTTTCACGCTTTGTTCGCGACGGGAAATCCGAAGCAGCAGGCGAGCAGCTGGTTCTGCTCCCGCACCGTCCAGGCACCCGCAAACCCGAAGCCCTTGCGCAGCCACAGCATGGCTTCGAAGCCCCGGATCGTGCGCCGGGCCGTGTTGAACGACCGGAACCCGCCGACCCGCGGCATCGCCCGCTTCACTCGGAAGTGGTCGCTCCCGATCCCCTGCTGCAGGTGCTTGGTGACGTGGTGGGTGGGCGGGCGCGGCAGCACTAGGTCACACATGCAGATCTGATTTGGGAACGGCTGCCCTCAGTCATGACTGAGAAAGACAGCGTACAGTGATCAACCCCCAACACGCTCGTGGTCGCCGAGCTAGCTCTCGACGGCCTGGATCCGTCTCAAGCCGGCTCCATCTATGATGTACATCTTGATTGAGGCTCGATCACAAGGTTATCGCCATAGTGCTGGTCGAGCTGATGTTGAGCATCCATCAGGACACTACGACGCGAGAGCTCGGCGCACGGCATCTGGCTCACGCTCGATGACGCGTAAGAGCGTCTGCATCGTGGCGTCAGGTCGACGACGCCCTTGCTCGTAGGCTTCCATCGTCCGTGCCGAGATCCGAAATTGTCGCTCGAACTCCTTCGTTGACGGAGCCACCTTGCGCCTGATCGCTTGCACCCGCTCAGGCGTCAGCACATCGTCGGGCACCTCATAGCTCTCGGCTTCGACCTCACCACGCAGGTAGGCGGCCATCTCCTGAAACGCCTCGACCAGATCGTCACCGACCCAAGAGCCGTTAGGCTGCTGAGGGCTCTGCGTCATGGTTCGACTCCTTTGATGCTCGCGATCGCTTCGAGGATCGCCTTCCGTTGCTCCGGTGAGAGGTCATCCCGCTCATTCTTCGGGTAGGCCGTCATCATGAACAGCACTCCTGGCGCGACCGCGACGTAGTAGACGGTGCGCCCACCCCCGCTCTTTCCACGTCCAGGCAGAGGGAAACGCGCTTTACGAGCCCCACGTAGACCACGGATCATGGGGTGCGCTTCAGGGGCTCGGACGATCGACAATTCGATCGCAGCCTGAGCCTCCTCGCTAAGCCCCATGCTCCTCATCGCCCGGACATAGGGCTTCAGCCGGACAACTTTCATGGCCCCATACTACATCACTGTGTTACGACATTGTAGGGGTTTGCACTAACTTCCACGCACTTTGAACGACGCGTGGGGGTGCGCCTTGACCGACCACGGCCTTTCCCGCGCAAGAGGTCGCTGCCTTTGGCATGCTCTGATCAGGGGGAGCTTTTGTCCAAGCTTTGCCTGGTTTCTCAGATCAGCCGGACGGCCTTGCCTTTGTCGATCTCGGCCTCGTTGTAGTAGCGCGCCGCCTGCTGCACCGAGCGGTGCTGCGAGAGATGCATCGCTTCGGGCAGCGGCACGCCCTGCTTCCCGGCCTCGGTCATGAACCCCGACCGCAAGCCGTGCGCCGAGAACAGCGCCGGGTCGAGCCCAGCCCGGGCGCAGCGTGCCTTCAGGATCGCGTTCACGCTCTGCGGGTCGAGCGCCGTCGCGCCGAGCCGGCCCCAGCGGTCGATGCGCCGGAACACCGCCCCGCTCTCGATCCTGGCGAGCGCCAGCCAGTCGAGCAGGGCGTCTGCCGCTCGCCCGATCACCACCACGCGGGCATCGTCCTCGGCCGTGGTCGTCTTGGTGCGGCCGAGCCGGATCGTGAACTTCGCGACCATGGGGCTGTCCGGGTCGGCCGGATCGCGCGGCACGGGCGCCTCGCGCACCAGATCCTCGACCCGTAGTCCCGCCACCTCGGCCCGGCGTCGGCCACCCGACGCGAAGGCGACCAGCAACAGCGCCCGATCGCGCACATCGACCAGACGGTGTTCGTACAGGCAGGTGGCGAGCAGCTTCTCGATCACCGCGGCGGTCACCGCCCGCGCGCTCTTGCGGGAGCGAGGCCGGCGGTTGGCCCGGACAGCAAGGGAGAGGGCGGTGCGCAGGCGGGGAGCCTTGAAGGGTCCTTCGACGCCGCGGAAGCGGTGCAGCGTCGACCAGTGGGCGAGGCGCCGGCGCACCGTCGAGACCGCGTGCGGGCCGGCGACCCGCAGCAGGCCACGGGCCCGCAGGTCATCCTCGACGGTGCTGGGCATGCCGTGGCGGGAGTCGCTCTCGCGCTCGGTTGGGTCCCAGAGGTGATGGGCGACGAACTTCAGCGCCAGGGCCTCGGTGGCAGGCCAAGGCAGGGGGTGGCCCGTGGCAGCGACACACCAAGCCTCGAGGTAGCCGAGGTCGGAGGCCAGCGCCCGCAGGGTGTTGGCTCCCATGCCGGAGCGGGCGAGGTGCTTGAGGGTGGCGGCGTCCTCGTCGGTGAGGAGGGCGGCCAGGCGCTCGCGGGCATCGAAGGGCAGGAGGCCTGCCAGCGCATCCAAGTCGCGCTCTCGGGCGAGGGTCGGGTCCGGAAGGAGGGCAGGGGCGGGATTGGGCATGGCGGATGACGCGGACAAAGGGGGGCTGAACCGCATCAAAGCCGATTTCCGCGTCCGCGTCTATCACCACCGATAAGGGCAAATTATCAATGGTCAGGGCAGCACTCACGCAGTGATGCCGGTGCGCGAAGCAAAATGCGTTGTCGCTTCCGTGACGACGCGTTGGTACAAGAAGAACAATGGTTTACCGCCTGCTAGAACCGCTCCCCTGGACCGCCCTCGCCACGCCGCTGGCCGCCGCTGAAGACGCCCTCGCTCGTCTCGACCAGCTCCTCGCCACCAGCCCTCTCCGCGACGGCTGGTGCGCCCGCACCGACTTCGCCGACGCCTGCGCCAGCCTCGCCCTCCACGGCGACCTGGTCCTCCTCGAGGACCTCGTCCTCCACGACGCCGGTCGCGATCGGCACGCCCCCTCGCAGGAGCTCACCCGCGCCCACGCCGTCCTGCGCACCCGCCGCCGTATCGCCACCGCCGAGCCCGGATGGGCTACCAGCCCCACAGGTCTCGCCGTCCTATCCGAGGATCCGGATGGAGCGGGGGACCGCGACCAGGCCCCGATACCAGACGGGCTGTCACTCGAAGCCGCGGACAGGGAGGGGGATTTTGCGGACGTCGATGACGCCTTCGCAGCCGAGCTCGCCGACATCGACGCCCTGATTGCCCGTTCTAGCCGCCTCCTCACCGACCCCGGTCCGGTGAGAGAGAAATCGGCCATGCTCTACGATCCGGAGTGGGGTGAGACCGACCGCCTCAGCAACTGGCGCCAAGTGGTCGCCGATACCCGCACCCTGCCGCCGGTCCTTGCCGCCACCATCGCCTACGATGCCTGGACCGCCCTCGAGCCGCTCCAGCACCGCGCCTGGTTCGGATCCCTGCTCGCCGCCGACCTCCTGCGCGCCCGCGAAAAGGCCCGACACCACCTGCCCACTCTCGCCAACGCCCTCCGCCGCGTGCCCCGCGACCGCTGGCTCGTGCGCGACCCGCTGACCCGCTGGCTGGCTGTCCTCAGCGCCGTCACCGCGGGTGCCGAGCAGGGCATGAGAGATCACGACCGATGGATGCTGGCGCGCGAGGTCCTGCAGGCGAAGGTGCGGGGCAGGCGGGGGAGTTCAAGCCTGCCTCGCCTCATCGACCTCGTGCTTGCCCGCCCGCTGGTATCCACCACGACCATCGCAGACGAGCTCGGCGTCACACCTCGCGCCGCCCAGACTCTCGTGGCCGAACTCGGCCTGCGCGAGCTCACCGGGCGGGGGCGATACCGGGCATGGGGGATCTTATGAGTCGATGTCACGGGTGCGGCGGATCCATGAGCTTCGCAGCGCTGAAGTTGCCGTCGATGGCAGCGGTCCGGTGTGACAAAGTACTGACGAAGGAGTTTATTCTTGAGATTGCCGGGGATCATATGCCGGCAGGGACTTGTCTGACGCCGGCCGTCCTCCATAGGACTTTCCGTGTTCGGATCTGGATGGATCCTCGCGTCAGAAAGGATTTACGTGTCGGACGAGCCCCAAGCCCAACAGCCTGAATTCATCGACCTCGTGGCCGATATCGTGTCGGCCTATGTGAGCAAGAACAACGTCCCGGTCGCCGAACTGGCCGGTTTGATCGCCTCGGTACACGCTTCGCTGAGCGGCCTCGGCCAACCCGCCGCCGCGCCGGCCGAGGACCACAAGATCACACCAGCCCAGATCCGCAAGTCTGTCACCCCGGACGCCATCACCAGCTTCATCGATGGCAAGCCGTACAAGTCGCTCAAGCGGCACCTGACCTCGAACGGCCTGACACCCGACGAGTACCGCCAGAAGTACGGTCTGCCGCGCGACTATCCGATGGTGGCAGCCGCCTACGCGGCCCAGCGCTCCGAGCTCGCCAAAAGCCTCGGCCTCGGCCAACTCCGGCGTGATCGGGCGGCAGCCAAGAAGGTGGCTGAGAAGCGGGCCACACCCGATCCCGTGGTCACCGCGTCGGCCGACGCTAAGCCTGTACGCCGCGGCCGGCCGAAGAAGGCCGAAACCAGCGCAGCCGAGTGACGTCGGATCCTACCAATCCATGGCGACGACAGAGTGCCCGGCGCACGCTGTCGCTCTCGGGCGTGCTCCTCGTTGCGGGAGATTTCGTGATCGCCGCGGTTGGTGTGTATTTCGCCGTTGAGGATGTCGTCCTCCACTGGATCAGGTAGGCGTATCGCCTGCTTAGGGTTGTGCGATCCTGTATGATGCTCGATACGGTGCCATTGTTCGCTCGTGAACCGAGCCATGCAGTGGGAAAGCTTTCCGTGTCGCAACAAGACCAAGGCTCATCGGCTACTCTCGTTGGGCTCGCCGCTGACATCGTGTCGGCTTACGTGTCCAAAAACTCCCTTCCGGTTGCGGCGCTGCCTGACCTGATCGCGTCGGTCCACACCTCGTTGACGAACCTGGGGCAGGCAGTTGCCGAGGAGCCCGAGAAGCTGACCCCGCCGGTGCCCATCAAGAAGACGGTCACCCCGGACTACCTGATCAGCCTCGAGGACGGGAAGCAGTACAGGTCACTGAAGCGGCATCTCTCTACGCGCGGTCTCACCCCGGAGGAATACCGCCGCAAGTGGGGCCTGCCGCATGACTATCCGATGGTAGCAGCTACCTACGCGGCTCAGCGCTCGGAGCTTGCGAAGAACAGCGGATTGGGCCGGCCCCGCAAGGCAGCCTGAGCCCTTCCCAACTACCCCCTGACGACCGGCATCACGCAAAGACGACAGGGGTGCAGACGGGCTCGACCGGTCCAGTAGGGTAGTCCTCTATGGACCGGGACGGCGGCTGCAATGGCCGAGATTGGGAGCATTTTACTTACATTTGAATGCCTGACAGGGTTTGCTGACACCCGCCGGCATTCGCGGCTCTCGCGTAAGTCGCGTCAGTCCCAGCCGGTCCGCCGTCGTGTCAGGAATGGGTCGTTTTTCATACATCCCAATCCCGCCAGCAGAATGACTGCTCGGGGTCGCAAGCAGCTCCTCATACGATCAAGCTGATTGGATTTTGACCCTATGCGTCCACGATGATCCGCGGAGTGAGCGGCACGGTGATCGTGCACAGGAGGCCACCCTGCGCGAGGGTCAGCTTCGTCTGCCCACCCAACTCGTGCGGCAGCATCCGCTCGAGCAGATCGAACCCGAAGCCGCGCCGAGGCGGATCACTCGGGAGGGGCACCCCGGTCTTGGTCAGCCCCCGTCGGAGTGGTCCGCCCTGAAGTATGGCTTTGAGCCGACGGAGGACGGACGCGATGGGAACGAAGAAGCACAAGCCGGAAGAGGTGGTGGCCAAGCTGCGGCAGGTGGACGTGCTGGTCTCGCAGGGGCAGAGCGTGGCTGATGCGATCCGGGCGATTGGCGTGACCGAGGTCACGTATTACCGCTGGCGCAAGGAGTTCGGCGGGCTGAAGTCCGACCAGGTGCGCCGGATGAAGGAGCTGGAGACCGAGAACCAGCGGCTGCGCAAGGCGATCGCGGATCTCACGCTTGACAAGCTGATCCTGCAGGAGGCCGCCCGGGGAAACTTCTGAGCCCCGCGCGCCGGCGCGCCTGCATCGAGCATGTCCGGACCGTGCTAACGGTCTCCGAGCGGCGCGCTTGTCGCGCCCTCGGACAGCATCGCTCGACGCAGCGCAAGCTGCCGCGGGGGAGAGACGACGAGGCGGCGCTGCTGGCCGACCTGGTCGAGTTGGCGCGCCGGTATGGCCGCTACGGCTACCGCAAGATCGCCGCCCTGCTGCGGGCGGCGGGCTGGCTGGTCAACGACAAGCGAGTGGAGCGGCTGTGGCGGCAGGAGGGGCTCAAGGTGCCGGCCCGTCAGCCCAAGAAGGGTCGGTTGTGGGACGGGGATGGCTCCTGTGTCCGGCTGCGGCCCGAGCACCGCGATCATGTCTGGTCCTACGACTTCGTCGAGGCGCGCACGCATGACGGGCGCAAGGTCCGCCTGCTGAACGTCATCGACGAGTTCACCCGCGAGTGCCTGGCGATCCGGGTGGCCCGCAAGCTCAAGGCACCGGACGTGATTGATGTGCTCTCGGACTTGTTCATCCTGCGTGGCGTACCTGCGCACGTTCGCTCTGACAATGGACCGGAGTTCATCGCCCAATCTGTGCAGAAGTGGATCACCGCCGTGGGCGCAAAGACGGCCTACATCACGCCTGGCTCACCGTGGGAGAACGGCTACATTGAGAGCTTCAACGCGAGGTTGCGGGACGAGTTGCTGAATGGGGAGATCTTCTACTCTCTGCGGGAGGCGCAGATCCTGATCGAGAGCTGGAGGAGACACTACAATGGGGTTCGGCCGCACGCCTCGCTGGGCTACCGCCCGCCGGCCCCGGAGGTGTTCGTGCCAGCCTTAACCGCTTGGCCGGCTGCGCTCACCCGACCGGCTCCGCCGGCCAAGCTACCCGTGGTGAAAAGGCCCACGGTCCACTAACATTCCACTCGGGCCACCTCGTGGGGGCTGATCAGCCTTGGACACCCGGGCGTAGCCGATCACGGTCGTCATTCATACGTCCGTCTGCGTGACGGAGCGGCATTGCCCGCCGATCGGTCAGCATGATGTCACACAACCCGTCTTGTGGTCTACGCTCCGTGAACAGGCCCGCATTCCTGTTTCGTGACGGATGGGAAGCGGATGCCGGCCAAGACTATCTTGTCACCGGCGCAGCGCGCCGCGATCTTCGACCCGCCTGCCGATCACGCGACGATCGAACGACTCTACACCCTCGGTCCCGCCGACCTCGTGCAGGTGGCACGGCGTCGGCGAGGTCCGAACCGGATCGGCCATGCGGTGCAGCTCTGCTACCTCCGTCATCCCGGACGCGCACTGGTGGCGGGTGAGGCGGTGCCCGACGCGATGCTGGAGTTGCTCGCCGGTCAGATCGGATGCGATGCCACCGACTTCGCCAGCTATGCCGCCCGCCCGACGACGCTGCGCGAGCATCGCGCCGAGATCGAAGCCTGGCTCGGCCTGCGCGCCTTCGAGCGGGCGGACGTGCGATCGATGCTGGCGGTGGGGTCGGAGATCGCCGCCTCGACCGACCGGGGCGAGACGATCGTCGCCGGCATGGTCGATCGGCTGCGGCTGGGCCGGATCGTGCTGCCGGCCGCATCGACGCTGGAACGGCTGGCGCTCATCGTACGGACCCGGGCGCGCAAGGCCGCCCATGCCGGGCTGATCCGAGACTGCCCGGCCGAGCAGCAAGCGGCGCTCGATCGCCTGATCGCCTCGGACGACGACGGCCGCACCCGGCTCGGCTGGATACGGGAGTGGCCGGAGGCGCCGTCGGCTGCCAACCTGAAGGGGATCGTCGAACGGCTCGACGCGGTGCGCGCCATCGGGATCGCGGCGGACGGGGCACGCCGCATCCATGCCGCCCGCTACGCCGTCATCGCGCGCACCGCCGGCCTCGTCACCGCCCAGCACCTGCGCCGCCTCGAACGTCCTCGTCGGCTCGCCATGCTCGTCGCCTCCATGATCGAGATGGAGGCGGCGCTGACCGACGCCGCCCTGGTCATGGTCGAGAAGATGGTGGGCGCGCTGTTCCGCCGTGCCGACCGCACCCGCTCCGACCGGCTGCTCGGGCAAGCGCGGATGCTGAAGGACACGGCCCGCCTCCATGCCCGGCTCGGCCGCCTGCTGGTCGAGGCCCGCGCGAGCGGGCGCGACCCCTTCCGCGCGATCGACGACCGAGTGGGGTGGGATCAGCTGGAACGCAGCATCCGCTTTGCCGAGGATCTGACGCGCTCGGTCGATGACGGCCTGGAGGATGTGGTCGAACGCTATCCCGCCGTGCGGCGGTTCGCCCCGACCTTCCTCGCCGCCTTCACCTTCCGCACGGCGCGGTCGGGCGATCCGCTTCTCGGTGCGATCGAGGCGCTGCGGACGATGTACCGCGACGGTCGATCGGTCCTGCCGAAGCGGGTGCCGACCAGCTTCATCAGGCCGCGCTGGCGCAAGGTCGTGCAGCCGGTCGAAGGGACGATCGACCGGCGCGCCTACGAGATCGCGGTGATCGTCCACCTGCGCGAGCGGCTGGCCTCGGGCAGCATCTGGGTGGACGGCAGCCGCGCCTATCGCACGCTCGACGATTATCTGCTGCCCGTGCCCGCGTTCGAGACGATGCGCGCCGATGGCAACCTGCGCCTCGCCGTGTCGCCTGGGTTTGCCCAATGGCATGAGGAGCGCCGCACGCTCCTGGCCCGGCGTATGACCGAGGTGGAGCGCGCCGCCGCGGCCGGTGGGCTGGTCGACGTGACGATCGAGCGCGGGCAGCTACTGATCTCACCCATCCGGCGCTCCCCGGCCGACGAGGCCGAGGCGTTGAAGAGCCAGCTCTACGCGATGCTGCCGCGTGTCCGCATCACCGACCTGCTGGTGGAGGTCGCCGCCTGGTCGGGGTTCGCCGACCGCTTCGTCCATGCCCGCAGCGGCGTACCCGCTTCCGACCCGGCCGCGCTGATGGGCGCGATCCTCGCCGACGCGACCAACCTGGGCCTCGGGCGCATGGCGGAAAGCTCGCGCGGGCTGACGCTGCCGCGCCTGCGCTGGACAGCGGAATGGCATGTGCGCGACGAGACCTACCTGTCGGCGCTGGCGGCGATCGTCGATTGCCACACCGTGCATCCGCTCGCCGCGGTCTGGGGCCCGGGCGACACGTCGTCGTCGGACGGGCAGTTCTTCCGCGCCGGCGGTCAGGGCGAGGCGCGCGCCGATCGCAACGCCCGCTACGGCACCGAACCCGGTGTGCTGTTCTACACGCACGTCACCGACCGCTTCACGCCGTTCCACACCAAGGTCATCGCCGCCAATGCCGGCGAGGCCGCCCATGTCCTCGACGGCCTGCTCGATCATGAGAGCGACCTGGTCATCCGCGAGCATGCGACCGACACCGCGGGCGCGGTCGATCATGTCTTCGGCCTGTGCCACCTGCTCGGCTTCCGCTTCGCGCCGCGCATCCGCGATATCAACGAACGCCGGCTGTACGGCCTGTCGCCGCTCGACCCGTGGCCGACGCTGCGCCCGCTCGTCGCCGGGCCGGTCAACGTCCGCGCCATCGAGGCGGACTGGGACGAGACGCTCCGGCTCGCCGCCTCGATCCGGGCCGGCACCGTCAGCGCCTCGGTCATGCTGCGCAAGCTCGCGGGCTATCCGCGCCAGAACCCCGTGGCGCGTGCGCTGCGCGAGGTCGGGCGGGTCGAGCGCACCCTGTTCATGCTCGACTGGTTCGACGATCCCGGCCAGCGGCGCCGGACCGGCAGCATCCTCAACAAGGGCGAGGCCCGCAACGCGCTCGCCCGCGCCATCTTCTTCAACCGCCTCGGCGAGCTGCGCGACCGCACCTTCGAGAACCAGCGCCATCGTGCCTCCGGCCTGACCCTCGTGACCGCGGCCGTCACGCTGTGGAACACCGTCTATCTCGATCGCGCCGTCCGCCATCTGCGCGGCAGCGGCGTCGCGGTGCCCGACGAACGGCTCGCCCACGTCGCCCCGCTGGGCTGGGAGCATGTCGGCCTCACCGGCGACTACCTCTGGGCCGAAATCGACAAGCCCCGCGAACGGCTCAGGCCGCTCCGCCTCCACCAGCAAGGCCGCGACGCTTAGCGTACGTTTTCGACCATCCTCTCACCGGTCCCCTAATGAGTCGGACGCAAGTTGCTGCTGACGGGCACTCCGAGTTTGCCGCGGAGCAGCGCTTGCAGGACAGGTCCCAGGCTGAACTCCCCTCGCCTCTTTCGATCCACCAGCGCACGCAAGTAGCCGCCCGGCGCTTTGATGTGCTCCGCTCGTTGCAGGATCGCTGCGATCGTCACCGCAGCCGCATCTTCGCCCATGACTTCGCGCGCCTCGTCCCAGGCATTCGGGCTGATCCCGAGCATGGATCGAACCAACCCCGCAGCGTCGACCAGTTCCCGCCACGAGCCGATTCCACCCCGCGCGTAATCCCGGATGTCCGGGCAGGCACTGAGGACAAGGCCGAGGGGGTAAGTGGCGCGAATCGACCAATGCCCTGGTGGGCTCCCCTGCCCTGATCCGTCGGTCACAACTGGCACCGCAATCTGCGGGCCGAGAGCCGAGCCCTCCTTCTTCTCCTCTTCGGAGGCTTGTTCAGAATCAGGAGGTTCTGGCTTTGAATTCTGTTTGTGCCGCTCGTTTTGAGTGGCATTGCCGCTCGATTCCTTCGATTCCTGATGCTCAAGCAGCAACTTACACACATCCGCTGCCAGATCGGCGAGCGCTCCGCCGGCCGCCGTCAGATCGGAGCAAGACGGTGCCCGGGGTAACGCGGTCATCGTCGCCCTGTAGCGGGCCCTCAGCGGCTCCGACGCCCCTGGTGCACCCTCGGCCTCGTCGAGGGCCTCGATGAGCTTCATGCAGTCTCGCCGCAGCAGCGTGACGCGCTCGCGGGCGATGCGAAGCGCGAGTGCATCGGACCGTACGGCCTCGGCGAGACCCGCGAACTCGGCGGCGCGCGCGACCAGGGGAGAGAGATCGAAGCCGTAGGCCTGCGCGATCACGCCGGCCGGGCCGCGGCGGCAGTAGCGCTTCCCGTTGGGGCTGTCCCGGCGAATGACGATGCCGGCCTCGACCAGCGCGGCGAGATGCCGGCGAATGGTCGCCTCTCCCATGCCCCTCGTCCGGATGACGAGAGCACGGTTGGACGGGAACACGACGAGGCTCGGCGCCTCTCCGATCTGCAATGCCGTCTCGGGCAGGAAGGTTGCGAGCGCGTCGAGGACGGCCAAGCTGGACGCGGAGAGGCCGAGCTGAGCTCGTGCCTCGGTGATGTCGCGGAGAACAGCCCATTTCTCGACCGTTGTCTCGCGAGGGCAGCCGTCCGCGGTCGCCTGCGCCTTCACCTGCGCAGCCGTCAGCGATCGCCGCCCGAAGGGCGTCGTGATGTGGAGCATGCTCTGTCGAGCACCGGGCAAAGACCGGGCGTTCGCCGCCGCGAAATTTTCGCGAACGGCGCTGTTCCGCCTTGCGATGTGCCGGGAGGTGTGGTTCTCTGACTTTGCGACAGACAGAGAGGGTCTTCCGGGCGTCGGTTCGGGGGCCCTTTCTTTTTGCGGTGTCCTCGTCTCCTTTCAGTTCGGGGTGAGGGGAGGGGTCAGGCCTTGCTCGCCCGGTAGGCGGCAAGGATCTCGGGAAGCCGGCGGGCGAGGTAGTCGCCGAAGCCCGGCTCACTCGCCTCATCGGTCGTCACGCGCACGCCGGACGTGCTGCGCTCGACGCGGGCGAATTTCAGGCCCTTGGAATCCTTCAGCGTCTCGGCCTTCGGCTTCCTGGTCGCCTTCGGCGCCGGGGTGAGGGCAGCCAGCACCACGCCGAAACGCTCATTCGACGTCTTGCCGAAGAGACCCGAGGCGGCGAGGGCCGTGTCGATCTGCTCGGGTGTCGCGGCCTTGATCCGGTCGGCGAGGGTGAGCCAGTTCGGCCGACCGATCTTGGGCGCCGGACCGATGATGGCGAGCACGGATGCGGGGATCGCGTCGGCGACGGTCAGCAGGCTCGACAGATGGGGAGCCTGCATGCCCATCGCCTTGGCGACGACCTCGCGAGTGACACCGGCTTGCACCATGTTCCGAGCGAAGTGCGCCCGCTCGATGTAGCTCAGGTCGGCTCGAGCGAGGTTCTCCGATCCCTGCGCGATGACAAGCTCGGTGTCGCTCAAGGGGCGCACGATGGCGCGCAACGGGCGACCGAGGATCCGCGCCGCGCGATGCCGGCGGCGGCCGTAGGCGATCTCGTAGCGACCGGGCTCACCGGGCTTGGGCCGAACCAGCGCAGGGCTGCGCTGGCCCTCCTCGCGGATCTGCTCCACGAAGGCGTCGAACGCCGTGTCGGTCGTATCGGGCACCCGATCCGCGATCGCGGAGGGATCGCAGATCTCCGGATCGAGTTCGATCACGCTGCCGTCGCGCTCGGCATCGGCGGCCGCGCGCGCCTGCTCCTGCGCCTGCCACGCAGCACCGAACGAGCGAGCTGCGCCCGTGCGGCGAGGAGAGGGGTTGTTACCACCTGATAAGGGGGGCGAAGTCGTTGATTCCGTTGATAATGTCGTGGTCGAGACCGGCTCCGGCGTGGGCCGGGCCATCAGATGGCGGATGCTCTTGCTCATGCCCGCCCCCACGCGCCGCGGATGAGCGCTTCGATCTCACGGTTGACGTCGTCGAAGGCATCCAGCGCCCGCCGATAGGTCGCGCGGCTCACCTCGTCGCTGCGATCCTTGCCCAGTGACGTCTCGTAGATCGTCTGACCGACGAGACCCGACGTCGAAACGGCCGGGGTCTGGAGCATCGCCTTCGGCAGCACGTAGCTTCCGAACAGATCCTGGAGCATTCCGACCACCGAGGTCTGCGGCACGCTCTGGGGATCGTAGCGCGTGATGAGGTAGCGGAACCAATCCTGGGTCGGTGGCGGAGCGCCCTCCTCCTGAACCGTCTCCATCAGATCGCTCATCATCGTCAGGAACTGACGCATGGATGCGAGGTCGATCATCTGGGGATGAACGGTGATCAGGGTCGCGGTGGCCGCGCACAGGGCCGAGATCGCGAAGTAGCCGAGCCGGGGCGGGCAATCGATCACCACCACATCGTAGTCCGCAGCGATGCTCTCGATCGCGACGGGGAGGCGGGCGAAAAACGGAGGACCGCCCAACTTGCGCCGCTCGGGGCTCGACATGAGGGGTGCGTAGAACTCGAACTCCTCGAGTTCGAGATTCGCCGAGGCGAGGTCGAGCCCGGTGAAATATGTCTGGCGGATCACCTCCCGCATCGGGCGCTGACCTTCGCCGTAGCGGACAGCGTCGTAGATCGTCGGTCCACTGTCGTCCGCGCGCACGCCGAGCAGGGTGGACAGGCTGGCCTGCGGGTCGGCGTCGATCGCCAGCACGCGGTAACCGTGGAGGGCGAGGTAGTGCGCCAATCCGGCGGTGTGCGTGGTCTTGGCCGAGCCGCCCTTGAAGTTCGTCAGCGCGATGACCTGGAGGTGCTCGCCCTTCTCGCCGTTGCGATGGGGGAGGTACCCTCGCCCGACGCGATCGATCTCGTGAAGGTGTCGGCGGACGGCATGGATCTCGGCGAGGGTGAAATAGCGACGTCCCGCCGGCCCGATCTCCAGATCTGGCGTGAGCCGGTCGAAGGGCAGTTGACGAAGGCGCACCTCTGTGATGCCGAGGAGTCGCGCCGTCTCGCCGGCCGAGAACCGCCGCAGGGTCTTCTGCGCGGTGGGAGGATAGAAGCCGACCGCGAGATCCTGCAGCTTATCGCCGAGCAGCCGGGCGTGGCTCGCTGCGATCTCGTTGGAGTGCGCTTCGGTGCCATCCACGAGCACGTGCTGGTTCATGACCCCTCTCGCTAGCGCTAAACCGACAGATTACGCCATACCACCGCTAGCGGCGAGATGAGACTGATTCGGTACGAGAGTCGAGTCCCATGCAAGCCCCAGGTAAGTTTGAGGACCGACTCAGGTGTGGAGAAACATGAAGCAGGACCTGCAGATCCGTGCACGGGCCGAAGCCACGGCGAGGCACGACTGGATCGAACGGGGCCGACTCGACTGCAGGTGAGGTGTGGGGTTCAATTGTCGGCCTGATCCGCTCCAGTACGCCTGACGAAATCTCTAGCTGACCAGGTGTTTTCGGCTCTATTTACGAAATATAAATCATGTATAACCGGGATAAATATTGTCGTTTCCCCCGGATCGTGGTACAGGGCCGCCGACAAGTTTCTCCTCGGCCATCAACCCTCCTCGGCAGATGCGGATCGCCCTCCTCACCACCATCGTGCCCAACACGCTGAAGACAGGCAGCGAGATCGCCACCCGGGCGATCCTCGCGGCGCTGGCCGAGCTCGGGCACGACGTCGTTCTCTACGGCTACGGGCGGGCGCCGTTCCGGGTGACGGCGCCGGTGGACAGCGTGCTCCTGGGGACGATCCCGATCGAGACCGCGACGGCGCCCCTCGCCGATACCGTGTCCTGGGCCTGGCGCAGCCTGACTTCCGGCCACCCGATCTCGTCGGAGAAGTACAACTACCTGCCGGCGCACCGTCTGAGGGAGGAGATCGCCCGTTCCGGGGCGGACCTCCTGATCGTGGACCACGTCAACCTCTACCCGTTCGTGCGCGAGCTCGCCGGATCCATCCCCGTCGGGGTGATCTTCCACGACATCCAGGCCCTGTCCTACGCGATGGTGGCCAAGGCTGCCCGACGGCCCTGGTGGCGGGCCGTCTATGCCCGGGAGGCCCGGCTCAACGCGGTGCTCGAGCGACAGGCAGGGGCGGAGGGGCGCTTCGCGTGGTTCCTGTCGCAGGCCGATGCCGACCGTGCCCGGCGCGACCTCGGCATCGCGCACGGGGCCGTGCTACCGCTGTTCTTCCCCCTCGTTTCCGGCCCGGTCCAGGCGGATGTCGACGATGACATCGGTCTCATCGGGACCTGGAGCTGGCCGCCGGTGCGCGAGGGCATGACGTGGTTCCTCGACCACGTGGTGCCGCGCCTGCCGCCGGAGATCGGCATCGCGGTGGCGGGTGCGGGATCCGAGGCGCTGCCGGAGGGACGGATCAAGCGCCTCGGCCTCGTGCCGGACGCGCGCGCCTTCCTGGCCGGCGTGCGGGTCGCCGCCGTGCCGACGGTCGCGGGCACCGGCATCCAGATCAAGACGCTGGAGCTGGCCGCCACCGGGACGCCCGCCGTGTCCACCCGGCTCGGGGTCCGCGGGCTCGACGTGGTACCCGACAGCCTGCGGGTGGCCGAGACACCCGAGGATTTCGCCGCCGCCCTGGTCGAGGCTGTGCGCCGCCCGCGCGCCCACGATCCGGAGGCGGGCCTGGCCTGGAACGAGGCGCGACGCCGGGCGGCGGTCACGATGATCGCCGACGCGCTCGCGGGGCTCTGACGCCAGCGCGCCCGCACGTCGCCCTGCTTGGGAGGGCCGTCCTGGCACGCAGGCCGCAGGCTCTGGCGGATCAACGGGCGGGCCTGTGCCGGATCGGTACGGGCTGACCCATTTCCGCCTTCGAGGAGCCCGATGCAGGACAGCCGGACGAACCTGCTGGTCGACGAACCCGTCCGGACGCGCCGTTCGCTGCTCCTGCCGCGGCTGCGCGCGGCCTGGGCCGGGCTGGGGGAGCGCGGCCTCGTGCGGGGCTACGTCCACCTGCTCGGCGGGTCCGTCACCCGGCTCCTGCTCTCGCTCGTCTACTTCGTCTCCCTCACGAGCGCGCTCGGCCTCGACGATTTCGGCCTGTTCGCCACCAGCGCGGCGGTCGGCATGGTGCTGTCGCGCCTCGCCGCCTTCGGGTACGGCGCCAACATGGTGGCGATCTCGGCCACCCGCCCGCGGCTCCTGGGGCAGTATCTCGGATCCTACGCGGTCTGGCTCGCGGTCTCGCTGCCGTTCTGCTTCGGGCTGGCGCTGCTGATCCACTGGGCCTTCTTCCCGGGCCAGCTCCTCGCCTACCTGACGGTCGTCGCGGTCGAGGTCGTGGTCTGGCGGCTCATCGACCTCGTGGCGGTGGTGAATGGCGGCCTCGGCCGCTACGCCCGCTCGGCCGCGGCATACAATATCGGCTTCCTCGCCCGGACCCTCGCGGCGCTCGCCTTCCTGGGATCGGGCGACCACAGCCTCGCGACCTGGGCGCTCGCCTACGCGGCAGCCAACATCGCCGCCCTCGTGGTCGTCGTCGCCACCCTGCTGCCGCGGGTGCGCCTGCGCCTGCGGCGGCGCTCCCTGCTGCTGCGCGGCCGCCACGCGCTCGCGCTCGCGGGGGCCTACGTCGTCTCGGCCGGGCAGGGCGAGAGCGACAAGGTGCTGGTCCTCGCCCTCGGCGGCGAGGCGAATGCCGGCCTCTTCGCCACCTGCATGCGCCTCGTCGACCTCACCGCGATGCCGGTGCGGGCCTTCAACGTGATGATGATCCGCACCCTGCTGCGCGACCCGGCCGCGATGCGGGGGACCCGGGCCAAGCTGCTCACCGAGGCCGGCATCCTGGTCGTCTCCACGGCGGCCTTCGCGGTCATCGCCCTCGCGCTCCATGTCTGGCCCGGCCTGCTCGGGCGCGAGGTCGCGAAGGCGGCCCCGATCCTGCCGCTGCTCTGGGCGGTGCCGGCCCTGCGCAACCTGATCGAGTACCAGGCCGAGCTGCTCTACGCCTGGCAGCGGATGTTCGGCCTGTTCTGGATCTCCGGCCTCCTGATCCTGCTGAAATCAGCCCTGATCGCGGCCGTGTTCTGGCAGTTCCACGGTCCGGCGCAATGGGCCGGGATGATCAACGCCGTCTTCCTGGTCGCTTATCTCGCCTCCAGCCTCGGCACCTACGCCTTCGGCCGCCGGGGGCCGGGAGCGACCGTTCCCGGGCCGCCGGCCTGAACAACAGGAGACCGATCGTGACGCAGCCCTCGCACATCGATCGCCGGGCGGCCCTGAAGGGCGGGATCCTCGGCACCGCCGCCCTCGCGGCAGGCACGGCCGCGCCCGCCGCCCTGGCGGCTCCGGGAGCCGCGAAGCCGGGCCCCGCGGCGCGGGCCCGGCCGGCGGCCCCGCTCGGCACGCCGGTGGGCTGCGCGGTCCAGGCCTCGCTCCTCGACCGGGACGCGGGCTACCGGCGGGCGATCCTGCGCGACTGCGACCTGGTGGTGACGGAGGATGCCCTGAAGTGGGACCGCCTGCGGCCGACCCGCGGCGCCTTCGACTTCGCCGAGGGCGACGCCATCGTGCGCTTCGCCCGCGACGGCGGCCTGGCGGTGCGCGGCCACGCCCTCGTGTTCCACGGCCAGGTCCCGCCCTGGCTCGACACGCTGCGCAGCCGCGCCGAGGCCGAGGCCGAGCTGCGCAAGCACATCGCCACCGTGGTCGGGCATTACCGCGGCGCGATCACCTCCTGGGACGTGGTCAACGAGTTCACGGACGACGCGCCCGAGCGCGGCACCGGCCTGCGCAACACCCTCTGGCGACGGCTGATCGGGGACGGGTACATCGAGATGTCGCTGCGCGCCGCCGCGCAGGCCGATCCCGCCGCCCAGCTCCTGCTGAGCGACTACTTCCTCGAATTCGAGGGCGAGCACTACGATTCCCGCCGCGCCGTGATGCTGCGCACGGTGCAGGGCCTGGTGGCGCGGGGCGTGCCGCTGCACGGGGTCGGGATGCAGGGCCACCTCTACTCGGACCGGGTGGTCGACCGGGCCGCGGTGGCGCGCTTCGTCGCCGAGGTGCGGGCGCTCGGCCTCGTGGTGGTGGTGACCGAGCTCGACGTCATCGACCAGACCTTTCCGGCCGACCTGCGCCAGCGCGACGAGCTCGTGGCGCAGCAGGCCTTCCGGCTCCTCGACGCCATCGCGGAAGGCGGCGGCGCCGACGCGGTGCTGACCTGGGGCCTGCGCGACCGCGACAGCTGGACCCGCTGGCACAAGCCGCGGCCGGACGGCCTGCCGACCCGCTCGCTCCCCCTCGACGACGACCTGAAGCCCAAGCCCCTGCACGAGGTGATGCAGCATTTCCGCCGGCGCGTGGCGAGCGCCGCCCCGCTGCCCGGTCCGGGCCGGGCTCCGTGAGGCGGGGACGCCGAGGGTCCTTAGTCCCCGCCACGTCCTGTCGTCACTCCCTGACGCGGTAGGCCGTGAGGTAGCGCAGGCCGAAGACCGCGATCAGGAACGCGACCCAGAACGCCTCGTCGCGCTGGAAGAACAGGGTCTCCATCGAGCCGAGGAAGACCGCGAACAGCCAGATCCGGAAGAACAGGAGAGCGAGGTCGCGGCTCGCGGGATCGCGCCGCGCCCGGGCGAAGTCCAGGATCGGCAGCACGACCAGGGCCCAGACGGCGAGGGCGAGGCCCGGCAGGCCGGTGGTGAGCGCGAGGTCGAGATAGGAGTCGTGCGAGTGCGAGGCGGTGGCGGCCCAGGGGTTCCGGGCGGCATCGACGGCGTAGCGGACGTACTCGGTGTTCCAGAACCCCATGAAGCCGTACCCGGTCAGGGGCCGCTCCAGGAAGGACGCGAGCGCGAAGCCCCAGATCCCGGTCCGGTTGGTGAAGGTGGGATCGCTCATGACGCGCTCGTTGAACGCGGCCACCGCCGGGATCGCGGCCGAACCCACCGTGAAGGTGAGGTAGAGGACGAGCGGAACCAGGCAGACGGCGAGGAGCAGCGGGACCGAGCGGATCCGGCCCGCCAGCCACGCCCAGGCGAACACGAACGGAACGAGCGCCTGCGGCTGCTTGGCACCCGTGAAGGCCAGGAAGGTGCCGGCGAGGACGAAGAGGCAGGGGCCGAGCACGAGGCGCCACCGCCCGGTCAGGTAGGCCCCCAGGATGAGGAAGACCACCATCATCGGTCCGGTCCTCGACTTGTGGTCGTAGATGCCGCGCCAGGATCCGGTGAGGTTCACCTCCGCGGCGGCGTCGGCTTGGTGCACGGCGAGGTGCGGCACCAGCGCGACCGCCAGGAAGCACAGCACGACCACCGTGATCGCGACGCCGCCGATCCAGGCCTCGAACTGGCGCTGGCTGCGCGGCAGCAGCAGCAGGACGCCGACGATCGCCATGACCATGGCCGACAGGATCAGCCGGCGCAGCGACAGGCCCGGATTGATCGCGAAGGCGCAGTCCAGCAGGAACCAGCCCAGCACCGCCCCGTAGGCCGGGTGCAGCAGGGGCGCGGCGCGGCGCCAGCCGCCGGCCCGCAGCGCCCACAGGCTGAGCCCGAACAGGGTGAGGAACACCACCTGGTTGAAGCGGTCGGCCGCCTCGGTCGGCTCCAGCAGGGCGCCGTCCGACAGGTCCTTGAGCGGCTCGAGGGTGATCCAGAAGATCAGCAGGGCGAGAACGAACAGCCCCGCCCGCGCGAGGAGGCCGATATCGAGGGCCGGCGCCCCGTCCAAGGCTGGGCTCGAGCCGGGCGCCCGACCCGAGGCGGCCCCCCGGGTCACGGCAGGCGTCCCTCCCGCGGGCGGTACTGCTCGGGCCGGAAGCCGGCCTGCGCGGTGACCCGTCCGAGCGCCTCCAGCAGCGGATGGGTCGAGGCCAGGAGATCGCCCGAGGATGCGAGCCGGGACAGCGACCGCAGGGGGCCGAGCCCGAGGAGCGCCAGGCTCTTGGCCGGGATGCGCAGCCGGTCGAGCGGGCGGCGGGCGTTCTTGCGCTCGATCATGTAGTTGATCGCCCCGTAGCGCAGGCTGCGGGCGACCACCCAGCGCAGGCTGGTGCGGCCGGCCGGCACGGTCTCGACCGCCCGCGCCTCGGCCTCGAAATAGGCGGTGAAGCCCGCGTCGCGGGCGCGCTTGAAGAAGTCGAAGTCGCCGCCGCCGACGAAGTCGAAGGCGGGATCGAGGTAGGGCTGGCCCAACCGGTCGAGCACCTGCGCCCGCATCGCGAAGTTGCCGCTGCCGTACAGGAACGGGACCGGTCCCGAGGCGGTGTAGTAGGGCGTGAACACCGGATGCCCGGCGAAGCGGCCGGCATCCGGCCGCTCGAACCGGGGCAGCACCGGTCCGCCGACGAGGTCGGCGCCGGAGCGCTCCTGGGCGTCCACGATCCGGCGCAGCCAGTCGGGTTCGGCGAGCTCGTCGTCGTCGATCATCGCCACCAGGGGCGTGTCCGGGAAGAGCGCGCGGGCGGCCGCGAAGACGCCGTTGCAGGCCGAGCTGTGGCCCGGACGGGCCACGACGACGGCCGCGCCTGTGACCACTCCCTCGCGCATCATCGCCTCGGCCCGCGCCGCGCCCGCCCGCCCGGCGGGATCGTTGTCGGCGACGAGGCAGGCGAAGGGCCGAGCGAAGTCCTGGGCGGCGAGGGACCGCAGGGTGAGGGCGAGGTGGTCGGGGCGGCGCATCGTCGGGATGCAGACGACGACGGCCGGCGCCGCCGCGGTCTTGCCCGCATACGCGACCTCGAACGGCTCCGGCCGGGCCGGCAGGCTTTGCGTGGGCTGGGCTTGCATGGGCAAGTCTCGCGCGATCCCGTCGTTCATTATGAGGCTCCGTTCGTGGGCGGGGCGCCCGCGGCGAGGTCGAGGAGGCCGCGCACGGTCTCGATGCGGCAGCCGCGGGCGAGCGCCGCGTCGACGGCGTAGGCGAGGCGCTGCGGGGAGAGGCCGAACCGCGTCGGGCGGGCCGCCACGTCGTGGGCGTAGAACACCAGCCACGCCCGCCGCGCCACCGCGGCATCGAGCCAGGCGTCGATCCCCGCCTCGCTCACGGACGCGTCCTCCAGGGCGACCGCCTCCAGGCGGCCGCGATCGGCCGCGCCGGCGATCGGGCCGCCATGGATGCCCCGGCAGGCCCGGAACCGTGCCTGGAGGCGGAGCTTGTGGGCGAGCCCGATGGCTCCGTACGGGTAGGCGAAGGTCGAGAGCCGCCCGACGACCGGCTCCAGGATGCGGGCGTTGGCCGCGACGTCGCGCAGGTAGGCGCCGACGCCGGCCTGCGCGGCGCTCGGATGCGTGGCGGTGTGGCAGCCGATCTCGTGACCCCGGCGGGCGAGATCCGCGACGGCGGCGAGGCCGGCCAGCGGGTAGAGTTCCGAGACGGTACCGGCGAGGCCGCCGCAGACGTAGAACGTGCCCCGCACGCCCCGCTCCTCCAGGATGCGCGCGCCGGTCCCGGCCGCCGAGGCGGCGATGTCGTCGAAGGTGAAGCTCACGGCGGCGCGCTCGAGAGGAAGCGGGATGCGGCGCGTCACCACCGCCCGCGCGAGGCGCCGCCCGACCTTGTCGCGCAGGCTCTCGGAGGGTGCGGATGTCTCCGGCGAGGGCATGGATCTTCTAGACCTTGGCGAAGGTGAACCCGCCGAGCCAGGCCCGCAGGCGCCGGTCGAGCTCGGGATGCGCGCGCAGGCGGCCGACGAGCCGGGCGCGCAGGGCCGGCGCGAGCCCCCGCCAGCCCAGGGGAGCGACGAGGTCGACGAGGGGGAGGGGCTCTGTGCCGAAGCGGCGCTTGTAGTCGTAGTTGCCGATGCTGAAATCGACGCAGCGCACCCCCTCGGCGTGGAGCGCCGCCATGGTGCGCTCGATGATGAGCCGGCCCGGCGAGCAGTTCGACCAGCGCCCGCCCGCCTGGCCGATGCGGATCATGACGTAGCGCTCGCCCTGGCGCAGGCCGAGGAGACCCGCCACGATCTCGCCGTCGGCCACGAGGGCGGTGACGACCGTGCTCCCGTCGGCGACCCCGCGCTCCACGAGGCGGCGATAGACCGCCGCCACCTCGGGCTCGTTGAGGAAGTACGTCGCCCCGAGCGCGTCCATCCGGCGCTCCTGGAGGTTCTCGATCGTCGCCAGCACCGCGCCGGCCCGTGCGGGATCGGTCACCCGCTCGAAGGTCGCGGCCGGATGCTTGGCGAAGACCCGCCAGCTCCGCTCGAGCTCCTTGCGCACCGTCCGCTCGAGCCCGGCATGGCGCCAGGCGTCGTAATCCGGGCCGAGGCGCACGAAGTTGCCGTTGAGGGCGCAGGCGGTCGCGCCAGGCAGGAGAGCCAGGGGATTCGCCGCGCCGCCGAAGGCCGTCTCCATCTTGGCGAGGCGCACGAGGTCGGCGGGCGGCAGGGCGCGGCGCACCGCCCGCCACAGCCGCGCCGCCTCGCGCCGGTCCCGGGGCGCGGCCGGCCCGATCAGCGGGGCGTTGTAGTCGGTCAGGTCGAGGTCGGCGAACTCGACCAGCCGCAGCGATCCGTGCCGCCGCAGCACCAGCGGCAGCACGAGGGCGAGTTCCCCCGTGCGGGCCTGGCGCACCGTGACGACGACCGGCGTCAGGCCGGCCCGGCCGGCCATGGCCTCGTACCAGCTCGCGAGCCAGTCGACGCCCTGGAACGGCGTCGGTGCGGTCCCGCCCCGCAGGGCCGCGGCTTCGAAGCGGGTCGTGGCCTCGGCCCGGTAGGCCGCCGCGGAGGCGGCCGGGGCGGCCGCGAACGGCCGGTCGAGGGCGGTCACGCGGTGGCCTGCGCGTCGATGATCTGGCCGGGATTGGCGCCGTCGAGGCGGAAGTCGACCCGGCGCCGGGCCCCCCGCTCGCGCCGGACCCAGCGGCTGTTGCGCAGGGCCTTCTGGAGCACGGCCTTGGACCAGTAGGACGGGCCGGTGATCGCCCGGCTGCGCGGGGGCAGGCCGAGGCGGTGGCGCAGGAGGCCGTTGGCGAGGTTGACGGTCTGGAGGCGGTGGATCTCCTCGTTGGTGAACGAGACCGTCATCGAGACGTTCAGGCAGTCCAGGTTCTCGACCCGGTGCGGGGCGTTGAGCGGCCAGCTAAGCATCTGGCCGGGAGCGAGATCGAGGACCTGGGCGTGCTCGTCGTACCAGGGCTCGTAGGGCATATCGACCTCGACCTCGAACAGGGCGATGTCCTCGAGGTGCCGCTCGGTCAGGAAGGGGGGCGAGTTCGGGTAGATGTAGACCCGCTTGTGGCCGATCAGCTGCCAGAGGTGCTGGCCCGGCAGGTCGGCGTGGTAATAGACCTGCGCCGAGGGCGACGAGATCAGGATGCCGGCGCTGCGGTGGCGGGTCGAGAAGCCCGGCAGGCGCTCGGCCATCTCGGCGAAGATGGCGTCCGCCACCTCGGCGTAGCGCTTGTCGACCTTCAGGACGTTGCGCAGGTTGAGCCACATCCGGCCCTTGGCGATCGCATCGATCACCGCCTCGCCCGGCAGGCCGCCGATGTCGCCCTCGCGCCAGTAGCGGCGCTGGCCGCTCGCGCCCATGTGGATCAGGCTGTACTGCTCGCGCGGATAGGTGTCGATCAGCTCCGCCAGCGCCGCGCGGGAGAACAGCGGCATGGTGTGGAGGCGATGCTGCAGGCGCAGGGGCTGGTGGCCCCAGAGCGCCCCGTGCCTGTCGGTCCAGTCGGTGAAGATCGGTTCGCGGCTCATGGATGTTCTGCTCCCTGCGGCGTCTGTGTCGTTTCGGTACGGGATCAGTCCCGTTCCAGGATGCTCCCGGGCCAAATCCGGAAGCATGTCCCCGGCTGTCTTCGAGTATGTTCGACGTCGCAACCGCGATGCCAGAGAAGAGGCAGCCCAGTATCCTTGCTCTCCGGCAGGGACAGGCCTGGTATCTCGCCAGGTTGACCCGGTACTCGGGCTATTCCGGGCGCCGTCGTCTTCGGGGGTCCCGGTCTCGCTCAGGCCTCCGGCGATCGCGACAGGTCGCGCGCGCCGCCGCCCCTCCCTGCGACGGCGGGCCGGGATCGGGCGTTGCCCTGGGGCCGGGCCGGCCCCCAGTCCCGCGCGAGATGTCGCAGGAGGACAAGACCGGCGCTGGCGACCATGCCGAGCAGGATGGCGGCCGGCAGCACGATCCGCGGCGAGGGCGGCCAGGTCCGCTGGCGGGGCGGTACCGCCTCCGAGATGATGCGCACGTTGAGGGCGTTCAGGCGCTCCTGCTCGCCGGCTTCCCGGGAGCGCCGCAGGACGTTCTCGTACAGGGTCCGCTGGGCGTCGCGCTCGCGCTCGAGCTCGCTGAGGCCGACGACGGCGCTCTCGTTCGTGACCATCTCGGATTTCGCCCGGGCGAGCTGGCGGCGGATGGCCGCCTCGCTCGCCGTGGCGCGCTCGGTATCCTTGCGCGTGGCCTCTACGATCCGGCGCTTTTCGCCCTCGATGCGCTGCTCGGCCTCCCGCAGCTGGGCGTTCAGCTCCGCGATGGCGGGATGGCGCTCGCCGAGCCGGGTCGCCGCCTCGGCCTTGCTGCGGGCGAGCGCCGCGTATTGCTGGCGAAGCGCCTGCATCTCGGGCGATTGCAGCATCTCCGGCAGCGCGGTGCCGGTGTCGCGGGCGCGCATCCGCTCGGCCTGGGCCAGCCGCTCCCGGGCCTCGGCAGCCCGGATCGAGGCGGTCACGAGCTGCTGGTTGAGGTCGCCGAGCTGCTGGTCGGTGAGCAGGCGGCCGCTCGCCGCCGTGAGCCTGTTGTCGCGGCGGTACTTCACCACCCGGTTGTCGGCCGCCTCGACGCCCTGGCGCAGGGCCGCGAGGCGAGCGGTGAGGGCGTCGGAGACGCGCTTGGCCGCCTCCGTGCGGGCCGCGCTCTCCCCGGCGAGGTAGGCGGTGCCGATCGCGTTGGCGATGTCGGCCGCGCGCTGCGGGTCCGCGGCCTTTGCAGCCACCTCGATCACGAAGGTCCGCTCCGGCCGGCGCACGCTGACGGCGCTGCTCAGGCTGTCGATCGCGACGTTGACGGGATCGCGGGCCGTCGCGGGCGGCGTCAGGCCGAGCAGACCCTTGAGCGCGACGACGAAGGGGTTCGTGGAGTCGGGCTTGGCGAAGTCCGGATCCCGGTCGAGCCCGAGCTGCTCCACGACCCGGCGCAGCACCGTGCTCGACTGGATCACCCGCGCCTGGCTCTCGGCGAGGGAGGCACCTGAATCCGCCTGCGGCGTGCGGGTGGTGACCTCGTTCTCCAGCACCCGCAGGTCGGAGGGATCGAGCAGGATCTGGATGCCGGCGGTGTAGGTGGGCCGCACCATCCCCAACCCCACCACCGCGAGGGCGAGGCACGCGAGGCCACCGAGCACGATCAGACCGGCGGACCGCCACAGCGCACCGAGCAGCGCGACGGCGTCGAGGTTCCGGCCGGCCGCGCCCGGTGCAGGCTCAGACCGTTCCCCGAGGGTGACCCGGACCGGTTCTGCTGGAGCGTGACTCTCGAACCTGAACATCTGCCCCGTCTCTTCGTCGCCCCGGCTCGCGCCCGTGCCGGATCGGCACGCTGCGAAGGAGGCGCCGACCCGCGCCGCAAGAGCAGTGCCAGGAAAGGGCGATGCTGAGGATGGTGCGCAGCCGCAGCCGCGATGCGTCCTCCGATCACGCAAAGGGCAGGCGCAGAAGAGCAGAGTCACCTGAGTCGAAAAATCTTCCTGGATTTTGCGGCAGAGACGTAAGTCACTCTCCGATCCGACCTGCACCATCCTTGCTCCCTGGGAGCTACATTTTCGCTCGCTGTGCCGATCTGGGTCACGGGAGCGCCCCGCCAGAGCTGGGATCGGACGATGCACCACCGATTGAGGGCCCACGACGTGCCGAAGCGGAACAATCCGGATCGGCGTCTCCAGGCCGAAGCACTCCGGTCCGCCAAGGGGACGGAGCAGCCGTCCCTGTTGATCCTGGGCTGCCGCGGCATCCCGGCGGCTCATGGGGGCTTCGAGACCTTCGCGGAACGCCTTGCCCTGTTCCTGGTCGCCCGGGGCTGGCGGGTCGGCGTCTACTGCCAGCGCGAGGTCGCGACGGTCGGCCGCCGGATCTCGGTCGAGACCTGGCGCGGGATCGACCTGATCCAGGTCGAGGTCGCCTCCGGCGGCCCGAAGGCTACCCTCGACTTCGACGCCTGGAGCGTGGTGGACGCAGCCCGCCGCGGGGGCGTGTGCCTGGTGCTGGGCTACAACGGGGCCGTCTTCCTGCCCTACCTGCGCCTGCGGGGGCGCAAGGTCGTCACCAACATGGACGGCATCGAGTGGAGGCGGCCGAAATGGTCGTGGCCGGTGCGGGCGTGGTTCTGGGTCAACGAGTGGATCGCCGCCTGGACCTCGCATCGCCTGATCGCAGACCACCCCCGGATCGCCGACCACCTCGCGACCCGCAGACCCAGGCGCGCGATCGCGACGATCGCCTATGGCGGCGACCCGGTCTCGTCGGCGGATCCGGCGCCGCTCGAGGCGCTCGGCCTGACTCCGGACCGCTACCTCGTATCGATCGCCCGCATCGAGCCGGACAACAACATCCTGACCCTGGTCGAGGCGTTCTCGCGCCGGCGACGGGAGCGGCACCTGGTGGTGCTCGGGCATTTCATCCCGGGTAACCGCTACCACGCGGCGGTCCGGGCCGCAGCCAGCGACGAGGTGATCTTTCCCGGCGCGATCTACGAGCCGGCGACCGTCCAGTCCCTGCGATGCCATGCCCGGGCGTATCTGCACGGCCACACGGTCGGCGGCACCAATCCCTCGCTCGTCGAGGCCTTGTGGAGCGGCAATGCTGTCGTGGCCCACGACAACCCGTTCAACCGGCACACGGCCGGTGAGGACCAGATCTACTTCTCCGACGGGCCTTCCTGCGAGAGGGCCATAGAGGCGGTCCTGTCCGACGACGCCCTGGTGGCTCGGGCCCGCTGCGCGGCCCACATCCGAGCCGCGCAGGAATTCTCCTGGGACTCGATCCTGCATGCCTACGAGCGGGAGTGCCTCGCGCTCACCGGCCGCAAGGCGAGTTCTGGTCTCGTCCAGCAGGCGGCTGGCCTGTGATCGAGGAAGCCAAACAGCATGTGAACCGTTCCGGGTTTCTCGGAGGCAGATTGTCTTGGGTCATGCGGCCAGGGCTTGGTCGCCGCTGTGAGCACGATAGCGCGCTTCGGGTTCGGGGTTGGTGCTCACAACCCGATCCTAACCCGTCACCGTCGATGGCTACCCAAGCGGGAGATCCCGCCTGCTACAGCGCTGTGAAAGGCGCGCAGGGTGGCTCTCCCGCTGTCGTTCAGCTACACCACTCCAAGGGACACGACCGAAGGTACATTGAGCACTCCAAATCCCCCTGTGATCGCAGGTGCTTAGTAAGCGATGGTGGGGCCTGTTCGTCGGTGTCGGCTCACTAGAGGGGCTACCGTGGAAATTTGTCCTTGGTGCACAGATCCATTACTCTGAGTTTGGCGCTGACGCGCCATGAGCCGCTTCAGCAGAAGGGGGACTGGTGAGAAATCCTGACACTTGGTGCCGACCGGTGAGAGGGGCGCGCATCCTTCTAGTCGCGCTCATGCTGTTCGCGGGTCTGCCGGCACGCGCTGGTAGCGGGATCGTGGGGGTCAACGTCACAAACCCGCAATGGCTCGATCGCGCGTCGCAGGATGCCATCATCCAGCAGCTCGCAAGCTCCGGTGTAAAGTACGTTCGCATTCCGCTAATTCCAAGCAATGATTCTGATCGCGATAAGTCGATCGATCTTATAAAACGCTTCAACGCGGCAGGAATTCAAATTAATCTCAATATTTACCCTGTATATAGAGCTGATGTGCTGCCGCGTCCTCCATATAAAAAGCCAATCGATCTTTGGCCGGCATATCGTTATTCTTCGATAGATTTAGAAAGATTTAAGATTTTTGCCAGTTATGTGCTAAAAGAAATAGATAAAAAAGATATTAAACTTGTTGCTATTGAGGCTGGAAATGAAATCAACTGGACGCAGTTCAATGGTGACTTTCAAGTACCGGGCCTTGGCAGGGTAATTGGCCTAGAAGAACTGCAAAACGATGCTCGAGTTATAGATATCGCGCGAGGCTTCCAGGCCTACATTGGGATGCTGCGCGAGATGCATGCCATTCGGGCAGCCCTCAACGTGAACCGTGCGACGCCAATCATCTCAGCTGGCCTGACCGATTTCGGACCCGCAGGCGTAAGCATCGGAACGGGGCTTGATGCCGTCAGCCCCGACGCGACCATCGCGTACCTGAGAACACTCGGCCTTGATGCCCTCGTTGATGGTTACGGGATTCACACCTACGATATCACCGGCGTTGAGTCCGCCGACCATGCCGGACTCCTGATGCGTCGGACTTTCTCGTTCTGCGGAGGAGAGGGGGGCAAGCCCTGCTGGCTCACTGAATGGGGGGTGAACACAGAGAGCGAAACCTGTCCTGTAAGAGATGAGCGCCGCGCCACGATCGTGAGCAATTGGCGCACGTTCATGCGCGAGCTTCATAGCAAAGGCAAGCTTTTGGCATCGTTCTATTACAGCTGGTCCATCCCCGGCGACAAAATCAGCCTCTTTCAATGCAGCCAACTAACGAAGAGTGGAGCAATCGCGATTGCGCCAAATGCGATGGACTAGAATTGGGTTATTTGCTAGGCAGCGCCTGCTGCTCGGCATTCGACAAGCAGCTATCCAGAATGATGGACCCATCGCAAGCGCGCCAATATCAGTTCCAAGTACATTCTACTCGTGCCTCAAAGCAAAAATCTTGAAAGATGTAAAATGTCACTGATTACAATATTCTCGTGTCTATTTGCGGAAGATTCGCAATATATGCAATCATATATTGCGAACTTTCTTAATTTTACTGATGAAAAATGCGCACTTATCATAAATTGTAGTAATCATGGCGAAATTCCTGCGCTCGACAGGATTGATGCTCGGGTCCACATTCATCGGGGACCTACGCAGCGATCAAAGGTAGGCCCAACTCTCCTGCTGGGACATCTCGAAAATTTTGCTGTCGCGCGCGAAGTTTTTGGAGCGTTCAGGTATTTCTGCACGACGGCATCTAACGCCCTCTTCGTCAATCGCCTGCAGGGCGACATTGTCCCAGAACTGATGACGCATCGTGGGGGCGACAATGCTTTTGACATCGGCCAACTCCCTGATGCATGGCACTGGCCCAAAGTCGAAAGCGATCCCATATTTCTCGATTATATCCGTTCCATCGGTTTGACAGCTGTCAGGAGCTCACAGATCGAGGGGCTGTGCGCGGCTCGTGAGGATTGGGACCGCGTTGCCAGGCATCATGCGTTCTTGCATCAAGCGGCGCAACTCGGTCTCCAGACCTTTCCGTACGAGGAGGTGTTTCCAATCACCGTCTTGATGGGTCAGGCATCGGGCCGATTCGGGATCTTGTGTCACAATTTTTGGGATAGGTTCACTACGAGTGCGGGGGCAGCGCGATTAAACGACCTCGTCCGACCACTAGTCGAATTCGAGCAGCCCATGACAGCCTGGGGCAGCAACCGGGTCTTCGCAATGAAGTGGTTTCCGCGCGATCCGCGCAATCCAATCACTGCTTTGCTCTGCCAACCGAATGCGCCGGCGCATCTCGACGCTCTGAGAGATGCATTAATCAGACATTCAGATGACCCGATCAGGCTTTTATATCAAGAAGTTGCTCATAAATATTTCTTTGATATAGATGAAATTGATTTATTTGGCCCAACCAATAGTTTAATTCTGTCTGATCAGCAGGAAAAAACTATCATTTATCGCAGTACGGCACTGCGGCCGTCACGGCAAATAGATTATATTAATTCTTTAAGCGGACCTGTCCATCGGACTCACCTTTATCTTGAGGAGAACGATGGTTGTTATGACGTCGAGCTGATTATTGAAGCTTCTGGGTCCGATTACGTTCTCCGCACGATGTGCAAGCAGCTGAACGGGGCCTGCGACCGCGCAATTATTGCCTACCTCTACATACCATTCCGATCGCTTGTCAGCGAAACGCTGCTCGTGTCAGCCCGCATCAATGCGGACGACGGCAGCAAGCATGGAGAGGCTGAGAGATTAACGTATTTCTACAACAATACCTATGGCATCATGAAAAGAGATGCCGAGACGGCACACGCTGAGACGGAGCCGGGAACACCCGTAATACCGTTCCGCATCGATTTTCCCTCGGAGCCAACCCATGGATATGGTCCATGCTACATCGGCATTCCCGTCGTCGCCAACGTGAATTTGTCCTTTCGGATCCGCATATACCGCGCGCGGCCTCGTGGCTGAACCGATGCCTTTAATCCAGCCGCTCCCAACGCCGGCTGACGCGCTGCGTCGTTGGACTGTTTGCTGAGCGCGCAGGGATGGTCCCCTGTGAAGTATGCTGAGGTTACTGCCTGCGCCATCACTATTAACCGCGAGCCGCATCAGCAACTAGGTCCGGAGAGTTCGATCTTTCGTTTCCAGAATGTAGACGATCTGCGTTGTGACGCGCGGACATCACTCAATGGAAAATGTGGCATGTCGTCAGGCAACGCTTGGCAGCAAGTGCGCAGCAGGATAATAGCTTTTTAAACTCAGAGTGATAGCGCGCAATTGCAACTCAGGGTTGTATAGTGATGATGTCCACTCTCACTTCAAGCGATCAGAGATCTAGATATGCAAGCAAGTAATCAGGGCAATCTCGCCCCTGTGCTGGCGAAACCAATCGCGCGCACCTCTTCATCGGTTTCAGCTTCGAAGTCGCAATATGCCTTCATCATACTCGATCGAGTATTGGAGAAGGCGAAGATGCCAAAGGAGAGCATACACCACGTCGTCCTGTCCGAGCAGCAGATCGCTGCGCTACGTGGCTTCGAAGTTTCCGACGTGGCGCAGGAGTCGGACGGACGTTTCCTGGCCCGCCCCGTCGTCGGAGTGGTCCTAGATCATGACTTCATCAATGCCCATCCGATGGCGATCGCCAAGTTGAGACAGATCGCGCCGCGCATCGACGGATCTGACCCGATCTACGACTTGTCTGCCGATCCCGCAGGATTGCTAGATTGGCAACTGAGCCGCGCCTTTGGGCTGTCCGGGCGCTTCCTGGCAGACCTCGGGGCTGGGCACCTCGAGATCGGCCGGCTTCAGCAAATGATGCAGGAGCACCTCGAAGCGCTGCAGGAAGCGCAGCGTGTCGTTCACGAGGCGGTCCCGCCGCAGCCACGCCTGGGCGTGTTTCTGCCTCCCGGCAGCACCTCTCTGCAGCCGTCGGACCTGCGGGACGTGGTGAGCATCAGCCAGAACTCCAAACGGGAGTTTCGAGCGGTGCATGCCTTCGAGATCCACGTGGCTGAGCCCAATCGCGACCCTTCACCGGTGGTCGTGATCCGCCTGCTCGCAGCTCATTCCCGGGGGGTTCTAGGAACTTGGACGGTCCCGGCGCACACCCTGGATGTCGGGTGGAACCGGTTCGACTGCCCGTTCATGCCGCGCCCCCTGGACGAGCCGGTACTGATTGAAATTCGGTGGGAGCCCGATGCTGCGCCCCGGTTCGCTCTCAGCCTTGGCGAAATAACTGCCGATCCGCGGCTGGGCCTCGTTCGCTCCGATGGCACCGTGGACGATCGATCACTGGCCGTCCGTATCTACACTGGCGCACCAGGCCTGCGCCTGCCATTCCAGGGCTGGGGCAGGCTACCGGACGGATACCCGGCTGCTGAGCGGCCGAGCCAAGTTATCATCGATGAGCTGCTCCCCACCGTCGAGTACTTCGGTGGCCTGGAGGAGCCGCGAGCGGAGCTGCTGCGCTACGTCGACGAGCGTGCCGGCCTCTTTCTGCACCCGTCTGCCGAAGGCACTCATGTCGCGGTGATCCGCAACGTGCGGATCGACGACGTTCGCGCTATCACGGCCGACGTGACGCTCGCCCACGACCTCGCCGCTCCAACGGAATTTGGCCTGTTCGCCGCGCCCGTCGATATGCCGCTGACGCTCAAGCAGCCGTCGCCAAAATCCCATCAACCGAAATGGCTGCGCGTCGGCAACCCACGACGCAAGAGCGAGAATGACGCAGTACATGACAACTTCCACGCGAATGCAACTTGGCTTCGGTTGAAGGCGCGCGAGCAGGGTCAGCTCGTCTTCGAGCCGACCGACACCCTCGGTGACAGCTTCAACATCTACCTTGCAACGCGCCAGACCGGCGGTGGCACCAACCACGCCATGGCACACTTTCTTCACCTCGTCGCCATCCGCGAGAAGAGGCAGGCATGACCATCCATCACGCGCCAGCCCTGCCCACCCTCGTGCCACAACTGTCCCACCGACCACGCCTCTCGATCATCATTCCTATTTTCAGGCATAGTGGGCTGGTGCGCGAGGCAATGTACTCGCTCACGCAGCAAGCTGGATTCACTGACGTCGATGTTATCTTTGTCGATGATGGATGTCCCGATCCTCAGACCTATGCTACACTAACATTTTTCAGCAATCAATGGGTCAATGTTCATTACATTAGGCAATTCAATAGTGGATTGAGCGCGGCGCGCAATCGGGGAATTAGCTTCACGTTAAAAAATATTCCAGAGGTAGAGGCGATTTATTTCTTGGATGCTGATAACTTCCTTGCGCCATATAGCATATTTGCTATGCAGGAAGCTTTGATTAGTCATCCCGACGCTGATTGGTTTTATCCGGACGTGCGGATGTTCGGCTTCCGCGTGTTCAATGATTACAGCGGCAGCTTCAACGCCTATGCTGCGTCGGTGATCAACATCTGCGAGGCTGGGAGCCTCATTCGCCGTCGCATGGTCGAATCGGACCTGCGGTTCGACGAGACCATGCGCCTCGGCTATGAGGATTGGGACTTCTGGCTTTCGGCTATTGAGCGCGGCTTTCGTGGCCGCCACCTGCCATCCCTCGGACTCTCCTATCGCAAGCGCGCGGAGAGTATGCTGGCTGACTCCGGCCGGTCAGATAGTCAAATCAGGGAGTACATGCGCCGCAAACACGACCTGTTCCAAATTAACACCTTCGTCCAGCTCGAGCACCAGGAGCTGCCCCGTTTCGCGGTGTGTCTGTCCGACGAGGCGCTCGTTGAGATGGCAACTGATCTGCAACAGGGCGGCTCACGCATGCCCTGGCAGACCTTCGAAACCCGAGTCTGGCAGGCAATCCGCGAACCCACCTTCGTATCTGCCGGCCAGTACATCCTCACGACGACTGATAGAACTCTTAACCTGCTGCGCAGGACTGGTCTGATGCGGTGGCTATCCATCGAGATCGAGCAGGCCCTTACCAGCCATAACTTCGTTTCCTTGACCATCGTGGCGTCCGAGGACAATGCGATCCGCGTCCGGCGCGATCAGCCTTTCCGGGAGGGCAGCCACCTGTTCGGAACTTCCTGGTCCCTCATGCAGGCCATCGCTCTGGACTCAAGCGATACCTGGATCAGGGAACTCCTTGAGTATGGGGAGAGCTACAGGATCGCTTGTATCGAAGTCTCCCTACCGGGCGACATCGTCTCACCTGAGACGCTCAAGGATTTAGCTGCCTCAGACTTCATCCAGACCTGCCTGCACGTGCGCCGCAACGATATGCGTGGTCGGCCCAGCAACGTCGTCGAAGACGTATTCCTAGGGTCACGCGCCCTAAATGACATGATGCCGAGAGCCCGCGCTCAGTTCGACAACGCCATGCTGCCTCCCATCGCAGAGGCACGCGAGGGTCGCATCGCAATGGTGCTGCCGCACTGCGATTTTGGCGGTGTAGAGAAGGTCACGTTTTGCCTCAGCCGAGAGTTGCGCCGTCAAGGTTTTCGCACTAGTCTTATTCTTCTCGGAGCCAATGCTGTTTATCGCGCCGGACACGCCATTGATGCCTTTGACGACATCCATATTATTGACACACGCGACCGGGTTTCTGCCTGGTCAGGGGCATCGTTCCTAGGGACGCAGGTGCCGACGGTGCTCAATGATCAATGGGCCCGCGACTTCGTGAACTTCCTGTCGACGTTCGAGACAGTAATTAGCTGCCACTCCGCCGAGATCTTAGGACTGTTTAGTAGTCTACGCCGTCGCGAGGTAGTGACGGCAACTTACTTGCACCTCTTCGATAAATCCTTGATCGGCGGATATTGCGGCCATCCCACACTCGCGCTAGCCTACGAGCACGCGATCGATCTTGTCCTAACTTGCTCTGACACGATGGCCACTGAAGTAACTGGCCTCGGCATTCCGCGCATGAAGATCCTGTCCCTGCCAAACGCGCCATCGCTATTGCCAAATGGCAGCGGCGAGTTGCCGGTGCGCCCGCCGGTCGATCGTCCTATCCGCGTGTTGTATCTAGGCCGGCTTGACACCCAGAAAGGCCTCGATCGACTTGCCAGCATCTTCGATGTCATCGGCCATGATCCGGACTTTGATGTCCGTGTTATCGGCAAGTCCATCCTGACAGATGGCAATATATTCCTGAACCGCCACGCGAGCCTTGTCGAGCCGCCGATTTACGACGACGCTGACCTCAGCGCAGCCTATAGCTGGGCTGACGTCCTGCTACTGCCCTCGCGCTACGAGGGCCTCCCGCTCACGGTGCTTGAGGCGATGGCCCACGGCGTCGTCCCA
The DNA here is from genome assembly GCF_003058325.1 of Methylobacterium currus. Lineage (NCBI taxonomy): Bacteria > Pseudomonadati > Pseudomonadota > Alphaproteobacteria > Hyphomicrobiales > Methylobacteriaceae > Methylobacterium > Methylobacterium currus. The sequence goes on along the minus strand of NZ_CP028845.1, from coordinate 57,451 downwards.
ATCGTGGCGGCGTGTGGCGCTGTTGCAGAGGCAGTCGAAACCGAGGTGAGCGGCTTCATCGTTCCGCAGGATCGCTGCGTTGAAGACACTATCGACCACCTGCGCACCCTCGCAGCGGATCGTAACAAGCTCGGTACCATGAGCCGAGAGGCGATGACCAAAGTGGCCTCACGGCCGTGGAGCATACTTGCCGAGCAGGTACGCGAGCGTCTGGAGACCCTACGCGCCGCTGGCCGAACGGCCAAGGCAGCCCGGGCGGCTGCGCTGCGTGCTACGGCTTAGGTGTTTGATCACGCAGCATGGTGGTCCGCTTGGCCACCATGCAGCGAGGGATGCAATATAGGCCAACTTCTTCACGGCAGGGCCCGACCGACAGAGGCACTACGTCGTGCGATACAGCTACGTCAAGAGAGTGTGGCGGCCGCTGCCAAGTGCTACGGTATCAGCCCGACCACTGTGCAGAAGTGGCGTGGCCGCCAGATCACGCGCGATGCTGCACTTCGATCCTCGAGCGACGGAGCCGTGAGCGCCGGTGGCCTTCCCAGCGCGGCATGGTCTTGCCAGGTGACGGGATGGGTCGACGGTGCTAAGACCGCCGCGCAAGCTGCCGTGCCCATCCTGGAAGATGGTCTGGAGACTGCGTCCGTCCCTGGAGTGAGCTGTAACCCAGTCCATTGAGAATGCTGATCCGGCTCGTAGTGTCCGACACTCTCAAATGCTGCCGACACCGAGGCTGCCGAGAGGTGGGCCTTGGCGAAGCGGACCTGTGTGCGCCAATGCACAGATGCCGACGGATGCATCACATGATCGTTTTATTAATCGCTTGCAGGTGCGAAGGAAATCCCGTCCGTCTTTGGATGTTTTGTCGGCGTCAGGACACTAGTGCACCGACACCGACAAATGTGCCACGTGCTCATTCGCTAACAGATTGCACTCATGAAGGAATTTTTGTTGCGCGTGCACCTTTTGAAGGCGTCAGGGCACTAGCGATCCGACGCTCCATCTATCAGGAAGTTTCTGCCTCATGAAGCGCCTCGTTATGGACCTCGATGGAACAATCACGCGCGAGGATCCGACCATCGACTACGCGGACAAGGTGCCCGATCCGGAGATTGTCGCGCGGATGCGCGAGTACCGCGACATGGGCTTCGCGATCGTGATCTACTCAGCCCGCAACATGCGCACCTTCGAGAACTCCGTCGGCAAGATCACAGCCCACACCGTGCCGGTGATCATCGACTGGCTGAAGCGCCACGACATTCCGTACGACGAGATCCACGTCGGCAAGCCGTGGTGCGGGACGGATGGCTTCTACGTGGACGACCGCGCTGTGCGCCCGTCCGAATTCGTCTCGCTCACGCGCGAGCAGATCCTCGCCCTGATCGGGCCAACCTCGGCAGTGTAAGGAATGGCATCGAACGGCCTGTGGCTCGTCACGTCGAGCGCCTATGTCGACCAGGAATTGTCCGCCGAGTTCGGGCACCTGCCCCCGACCTTCCTGCCGGTTGGCACCAAGCGCCTGTACGAGTACCAGCTCGAGCAGCTCGGGCGCGAACGCCCGGTCTACATCACCCTGCCCGAGAGCTACGTCGTCGCCCCTGAGGACGAACGGCGACTGGCGGAAGCGGGCGCGACGGTGCTGACGGTGCCGGACGGGCTGAGCCTCGGCGAGGCTGTGGTCTTCGCGCTCAACTTGATCGGTGGGCCGGAGCAGCCCGTTCGGATCCTGCACGGCGACACGCTCCTCACCAGCGTCCCGACCGGTCTCGACGAGATCGGCGTCGCCCCGAGTGAAGAGGGGTATTCCTGGGCCGAGGTGCACCGGGAAGGTAATCGCATCCTCGGCGTGCATACTTTCGCGGCGGGCCTGCCCGTCTCGCATCCCCGGCTGGTCGCCTGCGGCTACTTCGCTTTCGCGCACAGTTCGGCCCTGGTGCGCGCTATCGTCCGTGCCCGCGGCTCCTTCGTCGAGGGCATCGAGGCCTACGCGCGCGAGCGGGGACTGTGCACCGTTGATATCGACCTTGCTAAATGGCTCGATTTCGGCCACCTGCAGACCTTCTTCCGCTCGCGCCGGCTGCTGGCGAGCGCCCGAGCCTTCAACATGCTGCGGATCGATGGCCGGACGGTACGCAAACTCAGCGCTGATACCGAGAAGATGGTGGCCGAGGCGTCCTGGTTCGCGAGCGTTCCGCCAACCCTGCGCGTCTACACGGCGCGCCTGATCGACAGCGGGGAGGAGAACGGCACGGCCTTCTACGAGACCGAGTACGAGCACCTGCCCACCCTCTCGGAGCTGTTCGTCTTCGGTACCCTCGGCCGCGCCACTTGGATGCGCGTACTCCAATCATGCCACGAGTTCCTGGCCACCTGTGCGAGCGTGCAGGGCCCTGAACCAGCAAGCATCGCGCTGCGCCAGCTCGCGACCGTAAAGACGGCGGACCGCCTCCGCCGCTTCTCCAACGAGACCGGCTTCGACATCCACCACATGCTCCGCTATGATGGCCAGCCGATGCCCTCGCTGATGCAGATCGCCGAGGATCTTGAGACAGGCATCGACCTCAGCGGCACTCGTCGCCAGACAATTATGCACGGCGATTTCTGCTTCAGCAACGTCCTGTATAGCTCGCGCGTGCAGCGCATTAAGGTCATCGACCCGCGCGGCTACGTCGAGGCAAGCGGAGATTGCTCGGTCTTCGGCGATGTGCGCTACGATCTTGCCAAAATGACACACTCGATCGTCGGCCGCTACGATCAGATCATCGCGGGACGCTACGCGATGCCGGTGGAGGACAACGGCCGCTTCTCGATCACCTTCGAGGCCGCGCCGCACCACACCTGGCTGGAGGAGGCCTGGAGCGAGTTCGAGGTCGGCGGGACGAATGCCGGGAGCGCCGAGATCCGCGCGATCACGGTCGGTCTTTTCCTGTCGATGCTTCCGCTCCACGCCGACCGCCCTGACCGCCAGCGCGCATTCATCGCCAACGCCCTGCGCCTCTATGCCGGGCTCGACGTGGACAGCGCGTGGCGCGTCTAGCGACGGTGCGCCGCGGTCGGGGCGGAAGCCGCATGCCCGAGGTAGCAGGCCGCCGACAGAGAAAAATCTTGGCAGGAGTGCCCCTGTGATCGTCATCCCGATGGCCGGACTGAGCCAGCGCTTCCGCAACGCCGGGTACGCGCTGCCCAAGTACATGCTCGATCTCCACGGCCGCAGCCTATTCGAGAGGACGGTCGGCAGCTTCTCACACTACTTCGCGACGGAGCCGTTCCTGTTCATCGCGCGCTCCGAGGCGGACACTGAAGACTTCATCTATCGCGAGACGGCACGAATGGGCATCTCGCAGATGGAGATCGTCATGCTCTCAGAGCCAACGCTGGGACAAGCGGACACGGTCCGGCTCGGCCTGAAGGGCGCACGTGTCGCGCAAGACGAGCCGCTGACCATCTTCAACATCGATACGATCCGCCCCCGCTTCCGCTATCCCGACCGCTCCTGGATGATGAGAGCGGACGGCTACCTGGAAGTCATGCACGCGGACGATCCGGGCTACTCCTTCGCCAGACCGCACGAGGACGGCGACGAGCGGGTGGCTGAGACGGCGGAGAAGCGAGTCATCTCCAGGCTCGCGAGCACCGGGCTCTACTATTTCCGCCGGGCCGCCGATTACGAGGCGGCGTTCGAGGTGGAGAGACAGGTCCCGAGTGCTCCGGAGCTCTACGTCGCGCCGATGTACAACGCAATGATCGCCCAGGGACGTGACGTCCGCTACTTCGAGGTGCCAGTGGCAGAGGTGTTGTTCTGCGGCACCCCGGCACAGTACGAGGACCTGCTGAAGCGACCCGACCTGTTCGCAGAGGGTTGACCTCTGGGACCAGGGCGACCGCTCATCCCGCATCCGATTGATCGCTCGGCGAGGCTGCGCGTAGCGATGCAGATATGAGCGACTATGACTGTCTTGGTCACGACCGATGCGGTCGCCCGCGCGAGCGGCGGACGGCGTCGGGATCGAACTCGAGATCGGTGGCGCGGTCGTCCGCATCGGCGCTCACACCAGCGAGGCTCAGATCAGGCGTAAGCACTCGGTGAGGGCCGCCCTCTTGTAGTGCTTTGCTCTGGATACAAGCATTGCCGTCAGATGACGCTATATCGGCCGTGTGTCTGAACCTATGACCAACTTCCTCATATCGTCGTTGCGGGCACGCGCCGCGTCTGGTCGCCCGAGCAGAAGCGCGCCATCCTGGCCGAGGCGGACGATCCTGCCACGACCGCGTCTGAGGTAGCCCGCCGGCATGGTCTGCGCTCCGGCCTGTTGTTCCGATGGCGGCACGCCTTGCTGACCGAGCAGCGGGATGCGGCTGTCGCCGCGCCGCCGAGCTTCATTCCGCTCGCCTTGTGTAGGCGCCGATGTGAAACTGACCCAGTCGCCGACTGAACCCTGACCCAGGCCGTAGGCTGGGCTCCTTCTGCGGGAGGAGGCCCGGATGGTGGGTGAGGAGGCAGCGTTGGAGATCCGGGTGTTGCATCGGCACGGGAAGGGCATCCGCGAGATTGCCCGCGCGACGGGTCTGTCGCGCAACACGGTGAGGCGCTACCTGCGCGACGAGGCGGCGGCGCGCTACAAGGGGCGGCCGCCCCGACCGGGCAAGCTCGATCCGTTCAAGGGCTACGTGGTGGAACGTCTGGCGGCTGCGGCGCCGGAGCGGATCCCGGCCAGCGTGCTGCTCGTCGAGTTGCGCGAGCGGGGCTATGCGGGCGGCTACACGATGCTCAAGGAGTTCGTCGCCGGCCTCGCGCCGGCGCCGACCCCGCAGCCGGTGGTGCGCTTCGAGACTGCGCCGGGCGAGCAGATGCAGGTCGACTGGGCGGTGATGCGGCGCGGCGCCGACCGTCTCTCGGTGTTCGTGGCAACGCTGGGCTGGAGCCGGGCGGCCTACCTGGAGTTCGTGACCGACGAGCGCCTCGAGACGCTGATCGCCGCCCACGAGAACGCCTTCCTGGCCTTCGGGGGCGTGCCGCGCGAGGTGCTCTACGACAACATGCGCACCGTGGTGGTGGAGCGGAACGCCTACGGTCGCGGGCGTCATCGCTTCCAGGCCGGCTTCCTGGACTTTGCCCGCCATTGCGGCTTCCGGCCCCGGCTGTGCCAGCCCGGACGGGCGCAAACGAAGGGCAAGGTCGAGCGCTTCATCCGCTACCTGCGCGGCAGCTTCTACGTGCCGCTGGCCAGCCGGCTGGGCCAGGAAGGGCTGGTGCTCGATCGCGAGGCGGCCAACCTGGCGGCGGGTCGCTGGCTGCGCACGGTGGCCAACCAGCGGGTCCATGCCACGACCGGCGCGGTGCCGGCCGAGCGCCTGGACGTGGAACGGACGCAGTTGCAGCCGGTGCCGCCGCCCTATGGCGGCCGCTCGGTGCGCCAGATCAAGGCCCCGGCGGTGCCGGCTCCCGCCCACCCGGTGGTCGGGCTGCAGCACCCGCTGGCGCTCTACGACGGGCTCTCGGGCCTGATGACGGGAGAGCCGGCATGAGCGACCTGCAGCATGCCCGCCTCGCCGAACTCTGCGGCGAGTTGCGCCTGCAGGCGGTGCCCGCGGCCTACGGCGCGCTCGCGCAAGCGGCATCCGAGCGCGACACGCCCTACGCCGTCTTCCTGGAGGAGGTGCTGCGCGCCGAGCGCGAGGCCCGGCGCACCCGGGCACGGGAGATGTTCGCCCGGGTGGCGGGGTTCCCGGCGGTGAAGACGCTGGAGGGCTACGACTTCGGCTTCGCCACCGGAGCGCCGCGGGCGCAGATCCAGGAACTGGCCAGCCTGGCCTTCGTGGAACGGGCGCAGAACGTGGTGTTCCTGGGTCCGTCCGGCGTGGGCAAGACGCATCTGGCGATCGCGCTCGGCTACCTGGCGACGCAGCGCGGGATGAAGGTGCGCTTCACCAGTGCGGCGGACCTGGTCCTGACGCTGGAGACGGCGCAGCGCCAGGGTCGCCTGAAGGAGGCGATGCACCGGGCGGTGAACCTCTACCGGCTGCTGATCGTCGACGAGATCGGCTACCTGCCGTTCGCGCGCGAGCAGGCGAACCTGTTCTTCCAGGTGGCGGCCAAGCGCTACGAGCGGGGCGCGATGATCCTGACCTCGAACCTGTCGTTCGGGGCGTGGGACCAGGCGTTTGCCGGCGACGCGGTGCTGACGGCGGCGATGTTGGACCGGGTGCTGCACCATGCCAGCGTGGTGACGATCACCGGCGAGAGCTACCGGCTGAAGGACAAGCGGCGCGCCGGACTGGTGGCGCGGCCAGTGCGGGAACCAGACGTTCCTGCGTGAGGGGTGGGTCAGGTTACGATCGGCGACAAACCCAAAGGTGGGTCAGACTTCAATCGGCGTTGACACCTTGCCGCCCCCCGGTCACGGCGGCAGACGACGTACTGGCTGAATCGGGCCTGATCGAGATCGAGCTATCTGCCGGGCATCGCGTGCGGGCCGCAGCCAGGCCGGACCTGACGCTCCTGCGGGGCGCGATCGCCGCGCTACTTGGCCGATGATCCCCGTCCCGTCCGGCTTCCGCGTCTGGCTGGCCACCGAGCTGACCTCCATGCGCAGGGGCTTCGACGGGCTGTGGCCGCCCTCGTCCAGGACCATTTGGCGCGCGATCCCTTCTCCTCGGCCAGGCCTTCGTGTTCCGCGGGCGTCAGGGCCACCTGATCAAGGTGCTGTGGTGGGACGGCCAGGGTAATCACCTGTTCGCCAAGCGCCTGGAGAAGGGCCGCTTCGTCTGGCCGTCCACCGCTGGTGCCGCCGCCGCGTTGACGTCGACCCAGCTCGCCATTCTGCTGGAGGGGATCGACTAGCACGCACCTTTGCGCAGCCTCCCAATTAACATCCGGCGATGCACCCCGGGCTCGAGCTCGGGGCGCTCCGTCGTTCTCGATTTCGTCTTCACTCGCAGAGCAGTCGGTTTTGTTCTCCGAGCGCTTCGTTAAATTCTAGCCGCATCAATCAATTGATTTCGAATTGATCTTTCGAAATACACCCCAGCATCACTATCATGATGATCCGGCCTCCACCAGACGTAATCTTTGTCCGGAAATCTTAAACGCGCATAACTGACGCGATCGTGATGGCGCAATCGCGATGGTCTCTCTCCGTCGAACAGATCTATTATTACAATCGAATAATTATCATCTTGATTTATTTCAATAATCGCATCAACAACAGAATTTATGTCACCATCCCTGTCTGAGTAAAAGAAAAATACTCTTTGCTGACCCGCGATAAATTTGTGAAAATTCGAAATTCTTGATTTATACCTCGATATTAGATTTTCGTAATTGTTTTCCAGCCAATATTTTCCTAATTCGTGATTGAATTCGTAGTGAAATGTGTCGTTTGTAGGACATGGGGCTCTTTGCGGATATTCTTTAACGCTTAAATACTCTGGCGATACAAAATTTTCACCTAAGCTCCTGAGAATTTTTGCTACACCGTAGCAATTTGATTGACCCAAATTGAACATTGAAGACTGCGGGCCGATATCGCTTGGCCTACGCAGTCCCCAACGATTTGGCAACATCCATGGTTGACAGTTTTCTCCAACAGAGATGATCGGACAAAGATTAATGCTTTGTGCAGCAAGCGCGCTTTCGATCCTCAAGCCAACAGCATCCAGTGCAAGTTCAGACCCCTGCGCCTTAGCCTGACTAAAGGCGGCACTAGCGAGTTGTATGTTGCCAACGACCCCAGCAGCTCGCCATATGCCTCGAAGGTAGCGCTCGGGAATAGAGCTTAGGCGGTCACCCAATCTATCAAGCAAACCACTCGCACTCTCGTAGGATCCTGCATCAATGGCGTTCAATGCCGCCCAATAACATATGTCAACACTATCCGGAAAAATTTCTAATGCACTGCTTAACGACTTATAGGCATCATACCAATCATTTCTCCGATGCAATATATGTCCTCGCAGGTCGGCCGATTTAATAGAAATACCCCATATCTTATCGTGCTTGTCAAGTCTTTCTAGGATAATTCCGAGTTTTTCGTATTCCCACTCGATATAATATGCTTCTTGGATTGAAATAAAATCATTGTTTTCAATGTTATTATCAATCCTTGATTTAACTCCTGCTAAATTTTACCGCGCAACGGGTGTACCGGCATCAGTATATACCTTGACCATGCTCATTCTATAACTAAGACGCTGTAAACACTAGGCCTGCCGGCACCATTGCAGGGGAATCAGGTGAAGGTTCATGGAGCGACGAGCCTGACGAGGTAGTCATCGTCCCATCCTGCGGTTTTGAGGGCGAGGCGCATGGAGTCCTTGCCCTTTTTGCGGGCTGCCACGTTCACCGCGATGTGGCGGACGGTGAGCATGTTCTCGGGTGCATAAGCGGTGCGGATCCGGGACTGATCGTCGTGGAAGGTGTGATTAGGCGTGGAATAAGGACCCCGTTTCCGGGGTGATCGGCGTTCAAACGGGCCCCCAGGATACGTCATCCAGACTGCCTCCCGCACTCGGAACGGGAGGCTCGCGGAGGATGTTGGTCGTGGAGACGGTCGCGAAGATCCGCCGCGCGTATTTCGTGCAGCATAAGCCGATCAAGCAGATCTGCCGGGAGCTGAAGCTCTCCCGCAAGGTCGTCAGGAAGGTGATCCGCTCGGAGGCAACCGCCTTCCGCTACACCCGCAGCGTCCAGCCTGCACCCAAGCTCGGGCCCTGGCGCGACGAACTCGACCAGATGCTGGCGGCCAATGCCGGGAAGCCGGTGCGGGAGCGGTTGACGCCGACCCGGATCTTCGAAGCGCTACGGGGGCTCGGCTACGAGGGCGGCTATGATGCCGTTCGCCGCTACGCCAGGACGTGGAAGCGCCAGCAGGCCAGCGTGACGGCTCCCGCCTTCGTGCCGCTCGCCTTCGCCCCGGGCGAAGCCTACCAGTTCGACTGGAGCCACGAGATCGTCCTGATCGCCGGTGTCACCACGACCGTCAAGGTCGCCCACGTCCGGCTCTGCCACTCGCGCATGCTGTTCGTGCGGGCCTATCCGCGCGAGAGCCAGGAGATGGTCTTCGACGCCCATGACCGGGCGTTCGCCTTCTTCCGTGGCACCTGCCAGCGGGGGATCTACGACAACATGAAGACCGCGGTCGAGACGATCTTCGTCGGGCGCGAGCGCGCCTACAACCGCCGCTTCCTGCAGATGTGCTCGCACTACCTCGTCGAGCCCGTGGCCTGCACGCCGGCGTCGGGCTGGGAGAAGGGGCAGGTCGAGAACCAGGTCGGGCTGGTGCGCGAGCGCCTGTTCACCCCGCGCATCCGGGTGAGAAGCTACGACGAGCTCAACGCCCTGCTGCTCGACGGGGTCGTCGCCTACGCCAAGGCCCACCCCCATCCCGAGCAGCGCGACCTGACGATCTGGCAGGCCTTCGAAGCCGAACGGGGAGCCCTGGTCCCCTACGCCGGACGCTTCGACGGCTTCCACGCCGTGCCGGCGGCCGTGTCCTCGACCTGCCTGGTGCGCTTCGACAACAACAAGTACTCGGTCATGGCCTCGGCCATCGGTCGCCCGGTCGAGGTGCGCGCCTATGCCGAGCGCATCGAGATCCGCCAGGACGGGCGCGTCGTCGCCGAGCACCCGCGGGCCTTCGGCCGCGGCCAGACGGTGTTCGACCCCTGGCACTACGTCCCCGTGCTCGCCCGCAAGCCCGGCGCGCTGCGCAACGGCGCACCGTTCAAGGACTGGGTCCTGCCCGCCGCCCTCGAACGGATCCGCCGCAAGCTCGCCGGCAGCGCCGACGGCGACCGCCAGATGGTCGAGATCCTCACCGCCGTGCTCGGCGACGGCCTCTCCGCGGTCGAAGCGGCCTGCGCCGAGGCACTGCGCGAGGGCGTGTACTCGGTCGACGTGGTGCTCAACATCCTGGCCCGCCAGCGGGAGCCGCCCGCGCCCGTCCCGCTGCTGACGCCCGAGAGCCTGCGGCTGCGCCACGAGCCGGTCGCCGACTGTGCCCGCTACGACAGCCTGAGGAGAGCCCCATGATGGAACGTCAGCAGATCCTCGCCACCATGGGCGAGCTGAAGCTGTTCGGGATGAAGGCGGCCTACGACGAGATCATCAAGGTCGCCCTCAAGCGCAGCCACGAACCGCAGCAGATCGTCGGCGACCTGTTGCAGGCCGAGATCAGCGAGAAGCAGGCGCGCTCGATCCGCTACCAGATGACGATTGCCAAGCTGCCCCTGGCCAAGGACCTCGCCGAGTTCGCCTTTGCCGGGACGCCGATCAACGAGGGTCTGGTGCGCGACCTCTGCGGCGGCGAGTTCCTGGCCCATCAGCGCAACGTCGTGCTGGTGGGCGGCACCGGCACGGGCAAGACGCACCTGGCCATCGCGGTCGCCCGGTCGTGCATCCGGGACGGGGCGCGGGCCCGGTTCTACACCGTGGTCGACCTCGTCAACCGGCTCGAGGCTGAGGCGCGGGCCGGCCGGCAGGGCCGCATCGCCGACCACCTCGCCCGGCTCGATCTGGTGGTGCTGGACGAGCTCGGCTACCTGCCGTTCGCGCAGTCGGGCGGTCAGCTGCTGTTCCACCTGATCAGCCGGCTCTACGAGACCACCTCGATCGTGGTGACGACCAACCTGGCGTTCGGGGAGTGGCCGAGCGTGTTTGCCGGCGACGCCAAGATGACGACGGCGCTGCTCGATCGGCTGACCCACCACTGCGAGATCGTCGAGACCGGCAACGAGAGCTGGCGCTTCAAGAACCGGGCGTGAGGGCAGCCTGCGCGCGGCTCATCCTGGACCCCTGCGCAGCCCGGCTGCGCCACCCCGACCCGCTTCGCCGGGCTGATCAGGGGCGTCTCGCCACGCGCAACAAGGGTCCCGATTGGACGCCGATCAGGGGTCCCGTTCCGATGCCGTTTGACACATCCGATGCCTCCTCCGATTTCGCTGGCGGTATCAAACTCGCCGATGAACCACTCCACAGGGGGTTGACAATATGTGAATGCCAAGCTCGACCTACTCCGCGCTTATGTACTGGCAGCTTGATTGCTACGCTTGCACTACAAACACGTAAGAGCTAGCATGGGTCAGGCTGCAATCGGCGTTGACAATGACAGGCCGGCTTCACAATGGTGAGCAAATACATTGTATGTCCGGACTAAGAATTTTCAATTAAATATATCCTGTTTTAAATAATACATGTAAATTTTATAGTCGTATAAAATTATTATCATATTATAAGTTTTATTTATTTATAACAAATAAATATACAAAACGCAACATCCTATAAAAAGAAGAGGCTCTAAAACAATGGACAAAACTAGTTATTTTGACTGTGCAGCTGTTGGATCAGCACTTGCTGATTACAAAAATGAAGAATTAATTTATTTCCCAAATAGAGGAAATGCAGGAGACTCTTTGATTGCCCTAGGAACATATAATTTTTTCAGTAAAATTGGGGTTAAGTGGACATTAATGGATGACGATACATCTATAGACAATAGAATACTTGTTATTGGAGGAGGTGGAAATTTAGTACCTTTATATAATACAGTTAGTGATTTGATTGCTAAATCGATAGGAAGAGTAAAAAAATTAATTTTGTTGCCTCATACTATTCGTGGGCATAAAGATTTAATATTGCGCATGGATGATTCTTGTTTGATATTTTGCAGAGATCTTTACAGTTTTAATTACGTTAGAAGTACTAATCATAAACTAGACGTGAGATTATCTCATGATATGGCATTTCAAGTAGATGCTAAGAATTTTGTAAAAAATAAAAAAATAGGAAATTTTGGATACAAAGAACTGTCTTACATGTTACTCAATTCAGGATTTGAAATGGAAAATATTACTAAATTACCAAGCGTTGATTATTATCGAGAGGACGAGGAATCGATGTTTTCTGATCTTTCGACAGATTTAGATATTTCAAATTTGTTTGCTTTTGGCGTGCTGCCTGATATGGCTCGTCTTTCGTCATGGTGTTTCCTTAACGCAATAAGTTTGTGTTCACATATAAATACTGATCGACTTCATGTTGCGATTGGAGCGAGTTGCTAGGCGTCCCTTGTACCTTGAGAGATAATTCGTATGGAAAAAATTCATGCGTTTATTGGCAAAGCCTCTATATGGATCCTAAAATCCGACTTGCTGGTAAGGCGGGTCGTTTTAACACATAAACTACCAAACCTTAATTATACACATATCGGTCCGTAGAAAATTCTTGTCCAAAAACGAAGGAAATGTGATATGAATTCAGATTATCAAATTTTATTTCCTGGTATAGAATGGTATAAGATCACTGATATTGTAGATAAAATTTATGAAGGTGATATTAATGGCTTAAGTTACGAATTTGAAAATTTCATAAATTCTATCGGATTTAGCAATATGGACATATATTTTGATTTATCGAAAAATATATGGAGTCCTAATGAAGAAGAACAGCCATATTGGCCTTTATTTTTAACTATAAAACCAAAAAGTAATATTACGATATATCTAGAACCACTCCTTAGATTATCTAAAAAAATTGAACTTGCACATGCTTTAAGAAGGTTATTCAATATAATAGGGATTTTTTGCTTGTGTGTTGAGCGCTTTAAAAGAGAAAAAACAATATATATTTCTCTAGGTGACTGGACTGCAGAATATGCTATTGGCTTTAATCCACGAACCAACAATGCTATAGCCATTCCTGATGTTGACTACCTAAATAGTCATGCATATAAAAATATTAAGACAAAATTAGAAAGAAATAATATATCTTGGAAAAACAAAATACCAGAGTTTTATTGGCGCGGAGACATTTCTACATCAAAAAACGATTTTTTAAGCAATCTAGTAGATTATAATCATAAAAAGTATTGCCCTAGAATTGCTCTTATTACAAAATCTAAAAATATCAGCAACATGAACTGCAAAATCATTGAAAATTTCGAAGACGAAATAGGGACAAAAATTATTGATTACGTTAAAGATGAAAATATTTTTTGCAAAAATGTTGCATTTGAAGATAGTAATTTTTTTCGATATTCTTTTGATATAGATAATCATTCCAACGATTGGAAAGGGCTTTTTTCCAAATTTTTGTTTGGAAATACAATATTGAAAGTTGGAAGTCATCAGGGATTTTTTCAATGGTATTATGATAAACTTATACAATGGACTAACTTCATTCCTATAGAGCCTGATTTATCTGATTTAAACGAGAAAATTGACTGGTGCATATCACATCAAGAATTATGCGAGGCAATTGCCAGCTCTGGCTCAAAACTTGCGTCAATGCTTGATTTGAAATATTCTGTAGATCAGGCTGTATGTAGAATTATGGCTGCCCCTGATGCCAGTATTATATTCTGAAGTAAGTATCTCCCGGCGAAGCCGGAGGTTTTATGATGTGAGCCGCTCAAAGCGGCAGGAGGGGAACACTAACGCGCTACTGATTTACTGAGCCACCTGACGGTGGTCAGCCCCGATCGGAGTGGTCCGCCCTGAAGTATGGCTTTGAGCCGACGGAGGACGGACGCGATGGGAACGAAGAAGCACAGGCCGGAAGAGGTCGTGGCCAAGCTACGGCAGGTGGACGTGCTGGTCTCGCAGGGGCAGAGCGTGGCTGACGCGATCCGCGCCATCGGCGTGACAGAGGTCACCTACTATCGTTGGCGCAAGAAGTTCGGCGGGCCCAAGTCCGATCAGGTGCGTCGGATGAAGGAGCTGGAGACCGAGAACCAGCGGCTACGCAAGGCGATCGCGGCGATCGCGGATCTCACGCTCGACAAGCTGATCCTGCAGGAGGCGGCCCGGGGAAACTTCTGAGCCCCGCGCGCCGGCGCGCCTGCATCGAGCATGTCCGGACCGCGCTGACAGTTTCCGAGCGGCGCGCCTGCCGGGCGCTTGGCCAGCATCGCTCGACGCAGCGCAAGGTGCCGCGGGGGAGAGACGACGAGGCGGCGCTGACTGCTGATCTGATCGAGCTGGCGCGCCGGTATGGCCGCTACGGCTACCGCAAGATCGCCGCCCTGCTGCGAGCGGCGGGCTGGCTGGTCAACGACAAGCGGGTGGAGTGGCTCTGGCGGCAGGAGGGTCTGAAGGTGCCGGCCCGCCAGCCCAAGAAGGGTCGGTTGTGGGACGGGGATGGCTCCTGTGTCCGGCTGCGGCCCGAGCATCGCGACCACGTCTGGTCCTACGACTCCGTCGAGGCGCGCACGCATGACGGGCGCAAGGTCCGCCTGCTGAACGTCATCGACGAGTTCACCCGCGAGTGCCTGGCCATCCGGGTGGCGCGCAAGCTCAAGGCACCGGACGTGATCGATGTGCTCTCGGACTTGTTCATCCTGCGTGGCGTACCTGCGCACGTTCGCTCTGACAATGGACCGGAGTTCATCGCCCAATCTATGCAGAAGTGGATCACTGCCGTGGGCGCAAAGACGGCCTACATCACGCCTGGCTCACCGTGGGAGAACGGCTACATCGAGAGCTTCAACGCGAGGTTATGGGACGAGTTGCTGAATGGGGAGATCTTCTACTCTCTGCGGGAGGCGCAGATCCTGATCGAGAGCTGGAGGAGGCACTACAATGGGGTTCGGCCGCACGCCTCGCTGGGCTACCGCCCGCCGGCCCCGGAGGTATTCGTGCCAGCCTTAACCGCTTGGCCGGCTGCGCTCGCCCGACCGGCTCCGCCGGCCAAGCTACCCGTGGTGGAAAGGCCCATGGTCCACTAACATTCCACTCGGGCCACCTCGTGGGGCTGATCACCCCGGTAAAGCCGAGGGCTTTCCTATTTTTGATAATTTTCCTAGAGATACAAATCCTTGTGGATGCATCATGATCTCGAAACAGATCGATACACCGCAAAAAGGGCGTGGAGTGAAAATCACTCAACGGTAACTGACTTTGCTAGGTTGCGCGGCTGGTCGACGTCTTTCCCGAGCACCACGGCGGTGTGGTAGGCGAGCAGCTGCATCGGCACCGCGTAGACGATCGGCGCCACGACCGGGTCGAGGTCCGGCATCATCAGGGTGGCGAGCGTGTCGAGGCCGGCCGCGTCGGCGCCGCGCGCGTCGCCGATCAGCACGATCCGGCCGCCGCGGGCCGCCACCTCCTGCATGTTCGAGACCGTCTTCTCGAAGGTCGCGTCGTGCGGCGCGATCACGATCACCGGCACCGCGTCGTCGATGAGCGCGATCGGCCCGTGCTTCAGCTCGCCGGCGGCGTAGCCCTCGGCGTGGATGTAGGAGATTTCCTTGAGCTTCAGCGCGCCTTCGAGCGCCATCGGGTAGGCGGTGCCGCGGCCGAGATAGAGCACGTCCCGGGCCTTGGCGATC
This sequence comes from Methylobacterium currus, assembly GCF_003058325.1. NCBI lineage: Bacteria > Pseudomonadati > Pseudomonadota > Alphaproteobacteria > Hyphomicrobiales > Methylobacteriaceae > Methylobacterium > Methylobacterium currus. Next base: position 42,128 of record NZ_CP028845.1, on the reverse strand, counting down.
TCGCGGGCCAGGACCTCGATCTCGTCCTCCTGCTTCAGCGCCTCGGCCATCAGGCCCGGCACCTTGATCAGCGCGTCGACGAGGCGCTTCTCCTGCATCTCATCGAGGGTGCCGCGGGCGCGACCCGCCGCGAGCGCAAGGCACAGCAGCACCGTGAGCTGGCACGAGAACGCCTTGGTCGAGGCGACGCCGATCTCAGGGCCGGCCAGCGTCGGCACCACGGCGGAGGCCTCGCGGGCGATGGTCGAGGTCGGGACGTTGACGACGGCCAGCGTGTGCTGGCCTTGCGACTTCGCGTAGCGGAGCGAGGCCAGGGTGTCGGCGGTCTCGCCCGATTGCGAGATCACGATGGTCAGCCCGCCCTTCTCCAGCGGCGGCTCGCGGTAGCGGGCCTCGGAGGCGACGTCGATCTCGACCGGCAGCCGGGCCAGCTTCTCGAACCAGTACTTGGCCACCAGTCCGGCATAGTAGGCGGTGCCGCAGGCGGTGATCGAGATCCGGCTCAGGTTCGCGAGGTCGAACGGCAAGGCCTCCGGCAGGGCGACCCGGCCGGCGGCGAGGTCGACGTAGTGGGCGAAGGTGCGGCCCACCACCTCGGGCTGCTCGTAGATCTCTTTCGCCATGAAGTGGCGGTAGTTGCCCTTGTCGACCAGGAAGGCTTGCGTGGCGATCTTCTGGCGCGGGCGGGCGACGACGTTGCCGGCACCGTCGCGGATCTCGGCGCCGTCGCGGGTCAGGATGGTCCAGTCGCCCTCGTCGAGATAGGTGATCTCGTCGGTGAAGGGGGCGAGCGCGAGCGCGTCCGAGCCGAGATAGGTCTCGCCGTCGCCGAAGCCAACCGCGAGCGGCGCGCCGTGGCGGGCGCCGATCAGGAAGTCCTCCTCGCCGGCGAACAGGAAGGCGAGCGCGAAGGCGCCGCGCAGGCGCGGCAGCGCTGCCTCGACGGCGGAGACGGGGCCGAGGCCGGTCCGCATCAGGTGGCTGACGAGCTGGGCCACCACCTCGGTGTCGGTCTCGGTCTCGAAGACGCAGCCTTCTGCCTGCAACTCGGCCTTCAGCTCGCGAAAGTTCTCGATGATGCCGTTATGCACCACCGCCAGGCGCTCGGTGGCGTGCGGGTGGGCGTTGGTCTCGTTCGGCCGGCCGTGGGTGGCCCAGCGGGTGTGGCCGATGCCGATGGCGCCGGCGAGCGGGTTCTGCAGCAGCTTCAGCTGCAAGTTTGACAGCTTGCCCTCGGCGCGCCGGCGCTCGAGCCGACCGGCCTCCAGGGTGGCGATGCCGGCCGAGTCGTAGCCACGATATTCGAGCCGGCGCAGCGCATCGACCACCTGCCCCGCCACGGCATTCCGACCGACGATTCCAACGATCCCGCACATCCTAAGATCCAGTTTTTATTGAAAATAATATGTCATCGATTACGTTGTATATATTATTTACATAAATTTAAAACTTTCTGATTGAGTTGCCAGTTGCCGCAATAAGTACATCTCACGTATGTGTGAAATAATGCATAATTCATCGGGCAGTAAATGCCGTAGATAAAAAAATCTGAAATTCGCGAGATGGAATCAATGCAATGCATTTCTCTAATATTTATTCTCATTATAAAATTTTTTAATTTAATAATTTCCGTCATTTTAGATTTTATATTACTACGTATAAGCCCCAAATTTCGTAAGACAGAAGAATTAAAAGGCAAAATTATTTTTGCGCAAATATTTTTTAAATTTATTCCGCAACAATTCAAAATCATATCTGAAAACCTCCCCCTAGAATTCTTCAGCGCCGACGGATCTTAGCTGCGTACAAGGCTTCGGCCAGCCGTGCCTGACCCAGACTCTCATCTGATACGTTGATCATCGCATTGCGTAAAAGGATATGTGTGCCAATTTCTTGCCCCTCCGACCACGGCCACGACATCGAACCAAGTTTAAACCTGTAGTGAAATAGCAAATCATGGATCATAACAGCGCGGTAGCCCTTAGAGCTGAAATCAACCCAGAAAGCCCAATCGTCCCCCTCGCCATTACGAACACTGATATCAAATCTAATATCTCTGAGAACATCTGTCTCAATTAGACATGTCATCCTAAAATCGTTTTCAATGAGATGGGTATGATCATGCATATTATTGCGAATAACTATTTCATTGCTTTCCCCAAAATTATAACGGGGGCAAACAACCGCATTCGGGCGCATAGGATGAAATTTGTACGCTTCCATTGCCCGTTCAAGAAATGTACTACCAAAAATATCGTCATCATCAAGGAAGACTGCAAGATTAGTTTGACACTCATCTATAAGAAAATTTCTCGCCGCCAGAAGACCCATATTAGGTTGCCTATGAATGCGCACATTGGGCAGGCGCATTGGGGCATAGTCGAGTGTACCTTGATGCTTAGGCGGCGTGCCGTCGTCACAAATGATCACTTTCGGACATCCGATAGACTGATTAGCAATAGAGTCAACAGCTTCAAAAAGATGTTCTGACGTGCAATGAACTGGCATTAAGATTGTGACATCATCGATATTAACGCCAACACGAGATTGATTTTCCCAGCCGTATTGTGTTTTCTTCTTATTTGATAAATAATAATCATATTTATCAGTCATTATTTGTGCGATATTAGTAGGATTTAATAAATCATGATTATATTCCTGCATCTCAATAACTAAACTAGGAGCATTTTCAATGAGTTTTTCCAATTTATTTTTTAGATGAGACTGGGTATCCTGACGAAAATTTAATGCATATTTCGTCATATCTGGAGGCATAAACTCATAGACAGCAGACTGATCCTCAATAATTGGAATTAAGCCACGATCTAGAGTCTCAACAAATGTATAAGAGAAAGTTTCGGCTAGGCTTAGAGAAGGGGCAATATCGCCGCTCCGGAGAAAAGTTAACGCGACTTCTCGTGATAGTCTGCCCGTAAATACTATCGAGTTTTTTAACTCGCCGGGGAGCCTGCTCTTAATATATTCTTCTATATTGGCCCTGCGATATGGAGTATCAACCGTCTGGCCGATAAGTAAAATTCTATCGATTTTGGTTATGCTGGATATTAAGGTTGCGGCCAGAACAAATCGATCAATGCCTTTTGCGATTGATACGCGGCCGACATGCGTCAACGATCCGGTAATATTTTCCACCGGAGCCCTTATTTTGAATTCGTACGGCTCTCTAATAATCTCACAATTATGTGAGATGCCGTATTGACTCAAAGTTCTTTTAGCTTTCTGAGATGGCGCGACGACGAGGTCGCTGATCCGACATTGCTCCCGTTCGCCTACAAGCTCGGCGGCTGAAGTCATGCTGACACCAACGCGCGCAGCCTCATATGACTGTTCTAGGAGTCCATGATTGTAGGTCACACACAGGACATCCGAGGCCCGCGAGCTTCCCTGGTGTTGCCGATAAAATCCTAAGGCAGGAGACTGAAAATCGCACGCCTCGACGACATCTATTGACCATTCGGCGACACACTTATTAATTTGTTCTGCTAAAATATGAGCGAAGGCGATATGATAAGGGCCATCCGGATAGTTACGCCATACAAAATTGCCGTCAAGCTCTACAATTCTCACGCGCTCAGGCTCGAAGGGTGCATAGGAAACTATTTCACGAGATTCGTAAGTCCAAGTTAGGAGAAAAACCGAATGCCCCATTGCTGCCATCGCCGAAGCGGCGAACGAGATATAAGTTCCGATCCCGCCGGCAGGAAATAAGGGGCTCTCGCTTGAAACATATAGGATTTTCATAGCGCTAGATGACCACCTGAGTATTGAAATAGCTTACGATCATTTCATATTGGCCACTCGTAGATATCGGAAGACCGATCATGACTCGAGCTTTAACCATATTGGATAATATTTCAGAGTCAATTTTAGAAAAATCGTCCGAATATGTAAACATTATAGGTGAAGAAACTGCAGGAAAGCTTTTTACATTTAAATCTATGTATTCATTTTCACTTTTGAATAATCGAACCCACATTGTCAAATTAGGCTTTTTGAATTGTGTTTCAAACCTAAATATTGGCATAAATCGGATTGCTATATTTGAGGCTTTTCGTATTTCATCTGCGTCAAGATCGACTTCAAGAGTAGCCCATTGGGCGGCATCGACGCCATCAAATACAGGACTGACATGTAGGCAAGAGCCTAATATTGCAGCGCCATCATGATCAAACATCTCTACAACAGAAGTTTTAATCGATATGAAATTTGCGTATTGCCGATCTATCGCGCAACACACTCCTTCTGAAAATTCCATATATGGTGCGATATTTTCCTCGGTAATCTCGTCAGACCGACTAAATAATTTTCTTAGGCCATTTGAAACGTCAATAGATCGCTGCGAAAGTCTTGGCTTTAAATCTCCTGCAAGCATGCTCTCGATTTCTACTCTTGTTGAAACGATGGCACGCTCAATTAAATGCAGGCGTTGATATATGGTTCGCAAATTATCGACGCTCATGTTTTTTCGCTTTCTTCCAGTAGCTGAGCACGGCAACCGATTTGTACCGTTACGCGAGACAGTCGCATCAGATGCCACTAATGACGGGTGTCTCTTGCATAGATTGGGCGCGTTGGCTAGGGTCCAGAATCAGATCGCACTATAACACAGTGATCACAGCACCGATCCTAGGCTCGGCACGAAGTTTCTAGCGATTTTGTCGTTGCGGGTGGCGGTACAGCGGAAGTCTTTCATGCCGCAGCACACGGCTTGCCCCGCCGGCGGTCCCGATAGCGCCTCCTGTCATAGCGGATCTTGCGCTTGCGGGCGCCGAGAATGACTACCGCTGATGCCCTACTCGCGTAGATTCTGACGCAGTAGTCAGCATCGTAGCCGTTGTCGGCGATCGGGTGCCGTACCTGTATATCCATCAGCGCGTCCAGCGCGAACTGGTGGCCGGCTGTCAGGATAGCTGGTGTCAAACGGCATCGGAACGGGGTTCATCCGCACTTTCGTTGCTAGTGCAGTGACGCGGACGAACGCACCACATCCGCTCTCGCTAACTGGTTGCAAGTCCATCAGAAATCGCAACGAACTATGTACGTTTTGAAGGCGTCAGTGCACTAGCAAGTCACGTCTTGCCAGGCTCTCTCGGTACACGCGGCATGCAGTACGCGCTGCCGAAGGAAGCCGAACTTGGCGCGACCATACATGCTGCGCCTGATCAGCTTGAGGCGGTTGGCCTGCCCTTCAACGTGGCCGTCGCTCCAGGGCTCGGCAATCGCTGCGCGCACGGCATTTTCATCCTGCTGGAGCCCGGTGACGAAGCCGCCGAGTTCGCTGGCGGCAGCCTCCAGCCAAGGTACCAGTCCGGCGGGATCGTCCTGGTGCAGGAGATCGGCGAAGGCGCATACATCCTCGGCTGCCCGCTTCAAGCGCGGAGCCGCATTGCAGAGTGCCTCGGTGAAGGCGCGATCTTCGGGCGACAGCGCGGCTGGATCACCCGTCAGCCACCGGGCGATGCGGCGTGTTGAAGGGATCCGGGCGGATGGCGGTCGAGCCGGAGCGCCCGACTGCTGCCGCGCAGCCCAGCGCCGGACGATGTCGTAGCCGCTCGTGGAGCCCTGCGTGCACAACTCGCGATGGAGACCGGTGGCGCTGCGCTGGCCGTCCTACCAGCGCGCCTCGACGAAGGAGATGTAACGGTCGAGCCGGCTCAGGCCTAGGGCATGACGGTGAGGCACGAACTGGCCAGCCCGGATCCAGCAACGCACGGCGTTGCGGGATGCTCCGAGAAGGCGGGCGATCTCCTTGGACGGTTGAGACCTTCGCCGTGGAGCCGCAGAGCTGCCTCACAGCGGTCGCGTCGCCGGCTGCTCGTCTCCGGGACGAGCTCGGTTGTCAGCGGGCGTTGAATACTCCCTGATTGTGGGCATCGAAAATTCCCTGGTCGGTGCCCTGGCCCGTAGGGTCGCGACGCCCCGCGCCCTCTCGGGCTTTTCCATCCTCAGCCACCATGCCTGCCGATACCGATCGGCTGGGAGCGACGAGGATGGTTCTGCTGGGAGAACTCGTCATGATCTTGGACCTGCACCGACAGGGCCTGTCCGTCTCCGCCATCGCCCGCCGGACCGGCCGCGATCCGAAGACGATCCGCAAGTACATCGAGCGCGGCCTCGAGCCGCCGGCCTACGGCCCGCGTCAGCCCGGCCGCCCGAGCAAGCTCGCGCCCTATCTCGATTATCTGCGCGAGCGGATCACCGCCTTCCCCGACCTGAGTGCCGTGCGCCTGACCCGCGAGTTGCGCGAGCGCGGCTACACCGGTGCCTACACCGCGGTGAAGCGGTTCGCCGCCGCGATCCGGCCGCCCGAGGCCAAGCCCTACGAGGTCCGCTTCGAGACCCCGGCCGGCCAGCAGGCGCAGGTCGACTTCGCCCGCTTCCTCGTCACCTTCACGGATGCGCCGGACACGACCTGCATCGTCTGGCTGTTCTCGCTGGTGCTCGGCCATTCCCGGCACATCGAGGCGCGCTTCGTCCTGCATCAGGACCTGCAAACGCTGCTGCGCTGTCACATGCAGGCCTTCACCGCGATCGGCGGCGTGCCGATCGAGATCCTCTACGATCGCATGAAGACGGCGGTCACCGGCGAGGATGCGGACGGCCACATCGTCTACAACCGATCCCTGCTGGCACTCGCCCAGCACTACGGATTCCTGCCGCGCGCCTGCCGCCCGTACCGGGCCAAGACCAAGGGGAAGGTCGAGCGACCGTTCTCCTACATCCGCCAGGACTTCTTCCTCGCACGTTCCTTCCGCGACCTCGACGACCTCAACCGCCAGCTTCGGAGCTGGCTCGATACCGTCGCCAACGTCCGCTTGCACGGCACCACGCAGCGGATCGTCTCGGAAGCCTTCGCCGCCGAGCGGCCCGAGTTGCAGCCCTTGCCGGCTCTGCCCTTCGACGCTCTGCTCACGCTGGAGCGGCGCGTCAGCCACGATGGCCTCGTCTCGATCGGTGGCAACTATTACAGCGTACCGGATCGGACCCGGCGCGTCGTCGAGGTGCATCAGTTGCCCGACACGATCCGCATCCTCGATGGTGGCCGGCTCGTCGCGAGCCATCCGATCCTGGAGGGACGACGGCAGTACCGCATCGACCCCGACCATCGGCAAGGCACGGCCGCTCGGGCCATGCGCCACGGCCATCCCGACAGTCTGCCGATCGGCCGCCATGGCGATCACGTCGCCCGGCGCTCGCTGGCTGTCTACCAGGCAGTCGGCGAACGGCTCGCCGGCGGGATCGGAGGCCAGCGATGAGCCGCACCGCATCCTGTGCCATCACGACCCTCGACAGCATCAAGCGCAGCTTGGTCGGCCTGCGCATGCCGCGCGCCCTGGAGGTGCTCGACGCGACGGTCCGGCGCATCGAGCAGGGCGAGATCGACGGCTTGGCCGCCCTCGACGTGATCCTGACCGAGGAACTGACGCTGCGCGAGAACCGCCGCGTGAAGACCGCCCTGCTGGTCGCGCGCCTGACCACGATCAAGACGCTGTCCGGGTTCGACTTTGCCTTCCAGCCCTCGCTCGACCGCGAGCGCGTCCTGGCGCTGGCGGAACTGACCTTCATCGACCGGGCCGAGGTCGTCCATCTGCTCGGACCACCCGGCACCGGCAAGAGCCATCTGGCGATCGCGCTCGCCGTCGAGGCGGTCAAGGCCGGGCGCAGCGTCGTGTTCTCGACGCTGGCCGACCTCGTGACCTCGCTGGCCAAGGCCGAGCGCGACGGCTCCCTGCGCGAGCGCATCCGCTATCTCTGCCGGGCCTCGCTGCTGGTCGTGGACGAGATCGGCTACCTCCCCGTCGTCCCCGGTGGCGGCAACCTGTTCTTCCAACTCGTCAACGCGCGCTACGAGCGCGGGGCGATGATCCTGACTTCGAACCGCGGCTTCGCCGAGTGGGGCGAGGTGTTCGGTGATCCGGTCGTGGCGACAGCCCTGCTCGACCGACTCCTCCACCATGCCGTGGTGATCCAGATCGAGGGGGCGAGCTACCGCCTGCGCCAGCACGCCGACCTCGTCCCCGAGCACGTCCGCTCCAAGGCCCTGATCGTTCCGCCGCCCGCACCCAGGCGTCGCGGTCGTCCACCCGGAAAGGCTGCCTCCGATCACACGGCCGGCTGATCACCGATCCGCACCGAACCCGCCGGCCAGGGAATTTTGAAAGCCCACAATTGCGGAGACTTCGGTGCCCGTTGACACTCGGTCTCCGTTGGATCGCGAGGGAGAGAAGGCTCGGCCATGAAGTGGTTCGCCACGGTCCTGATCTCGGACTGGTGCCGTTCGACGATGCCGCGCAGTGCCTCTGAGGCATTGACGAGCAGGTGTCGGGTAGCCGGGGCTCGTTGCCGAGCCCTAGCCCCCTCAGAACCGGACGGGACGATCTCTCGTCATCCGGCTCAAGCCTCGGCCGCCTGGCGCATCGTCCGCGCGTGGTGAGCCTTGTGGCACCACCGATGCACCAGCTTCAGGTTGGTGATCCGGTCCGTCCCGCCGCACTGGCGCGGTGTGTCGTGGTGGACCTCGACGAAGGTGATGTCCTCGTCGGGGTCGAACGTCACGCCGCACAGTGCACAGCGATAGTCCTGCTGCCGTAGCAGCATCGCTCGCGTGCGAGACCGCATCGTCTCGTCCAGTCGCCGACGCCGCCGGGCCTGCCAGTACGTTCGGTCGTCGGGGTTGAGCGGGCTGCGCTTGCCCTGGACCTTCGCATGCCGGACGATCCCCACCTCGTCGTGCCGCACGAGCTTGGCCTTGCCGTCCACGAAGTTCCACGCCGGGTCGAAGTACCTCGACCGGACCCATCCCGCCGCCTTGGTCGGATGGCGCCGCTTGGCCCACCGCCACAGCTTGGCGAAGACGCGATGATCCGCCGTGTGGAACGCGTGTTTCGACGCGCCGTGCCGGTAGTAGGCCGTCCAGCCCCGGATCACCGGGTTCAGGGCGGCGATCACCTGGCTCGGGCTGGCCTGGCGATGGTCGCGCAGGTAGTCCCCGATGGCGCGCAGGTGCCGCACCACCTTGGCCTTCTGCGGCCGCGTCAGAACCTTGCCCCGGATGCGTCGGACGGTGAAGCCCAGGAAGTCCACACCGTCGTCGATGTGAACGATCCGGGTCTTCGCCTCGCTCAGCTGCAGCCCGCGTGCACCCAGGAACCGGGCGAGCGCGGGAACGACGTGGGTCTGCAGGACCTCCTGTGTCGGTGCCGTCACCACCAGGTCGTCGGCGTAGCGGATCAGGCTGACGCCGCGGTTCTCACCGCTGCGCAGGCTCGGGCGGACGTACCGGCCCCGATCATCCTCGGCTCCGAAGAGCCGCTCCATGCCGTCGAGCGCGACGTTGGCCAGCAACGGCGACAGGGGGCCACCTTGCGGCGTCCCGGCCGTCGTCGCCGACCACCTGCCGAGATCCACCGCGCCGGCTTTGAGCCAGCGCCGGATCGTGGTGGTGAACACCGGCAGCCTCGCCAGCAACGGATCGTGTCCGATGGCGTCGAAGCAGCCGGCGATGTCCGCGTCGAGCAGCCAGCCACTCGCACCGGCCGGAGCCAGCGTCGCGTGCAGGGCCACGATCGCGTCCATCGTGCACCGTCCGGGTCGGAACCCGTAGCTGTTCGCCTCGAAGCGCGTCTCCCATTCGGGTTCCAACGCCAGTTTGACGAGCATCTGCATGGCCCGGTCCCGGACCGTCGGGATGCCCAGGGGGCGCTGCCGCCCGTCCGGCTTGGGGATGTACACCCGCCGGACCGGCTGCGGCCGGTAGCCCCTCAGGCCGAGGCCATGATCGGCCAACCTCATCCGGCTCTCAGGCGTCCTGCACACCACGCCGTCGATGCCGGGCGTTTCGCGGCCCGCGTTCTGCTGGGTCACCCGGCGGACCGCGAGCCGTTTTGCGGATGTGGAGCGAACCAGGAGCTTCTGCAGGTTCTTGACCTGCCGAGCCTTCCCGGCCGCCGCGGCACGGAAGATGCGGCCCTGCAATCGCTTCACGGCGTCCTCCGTCGCGGCCCAGTCGATCTCGGGCCACGTCGTCTGTCCGCGTTCACCGGTCAGTTCGGCTGTCACCGTCCAACGTCCCCGGCAAGTCCAAGCGATCCAAAGCGTCTCGACCGTTGAGACCGTGACGGAAGTCAGCACCCTTTCGGGTCGGGTATCTCCTCGTCGCCGAGGCCCTGTCCGCCCGGTTACAGGGCGGCCTTCGCTTGCTCCGCCGTTCCTCTACCCCCTCCGCCATGCCCTTCCTTGCGGTCGGGAGACCGTCGCCTTGCGGCGGCGGGACGGGTGGGGCTTACCCTGTTGCCCGATGGGGAGAAGCGGATGGGGAGGCTGCGCCCTATGGTCCGGCGGGTCATGGTGCCACCGTCGTCGATGCTGACACTCGACGATCCGACCCGCGTGCCGTTTTGGCGCCGGCCTGACAGCACCTTTGGCCGGTTGCCGATGACGGACCTTGACTGCGGGCGTTCACACACGTTCAGCCTTCCATCCTCTGCTGGGCCGCCTCCGGATTGGTGCTTCCAGATTAGGGCCGTTGTCCCCGGAGCTTCGCACGTCGGATTGCTCCTTCGCACGTCCGGGTAGCAGCACTCGGGTGGACGAGGTTCCCTTGCAGGACACTCCTCCATCGGACCTTGCGGGCTACTGGAGCGGTGTGGGTTCCAGCAGCCCTCAGGTCGCACACCAGCGATCTGCAACCTGCGTTGCCGCCGGCGCGCCTGTGCGCGCAGCCTCGGCGTAGGGTCCGGCACGGTCGCGGCTGACGACGGCTACGCTCGGATGGGAGGCAAGCCAGTCCCCATCCGTGTCGCGGAGCGGCCAGGCAGTAGGTCGATGACACGCCGCCGCTCCAGGTCGCAGACGATGGTGCCGTAGGAATGGCCGCGCCGCCACGCCCAATCATCAATTCCGACCACGCGCGGTGGTGGTGACGAGACAATGGCGCGTCGACGGATCAGGCTCAGAACCGTGTTGCCGCTGACGGGCATCGCCAATCGTCGTGACAATCGAGCGCCGGGCTCGCCGCCGAGCACCATGCCGATGTCGTTCTGAGCCTCAGCCAACCGTTCGCTGCGGCGTGCCTTGGGTGGGCCCAGCCCTGCTGCAGGTTCGGCGAAGATCCGCCCCGGGCAGTGACCCCAGCGGAAGCGGCGTACGCGCAGGTGCCACGTCACGGCTCGATCTTGCCACGGCAGATCCTTGAGTGTTCGCCAATACGCGCTGTGTACCCGCCTCGACGACTGTCCGCAGCTCGGACAGGTCGCCTAGTCCGCGGTGGTGTGGGCGGTGATCATCAGCCCAACCGAGTTCAGCGTCAGATCATCGACGTGAAGGCCGTCCGGGACTGACGGCATCGACGGGTTCGAGATCGGCATCGTGCTGCCCTACGGCGACCACGCGGATCAACGCCTGTTCCCACTCCTCAGCACTGAAAGCGCGGATGAACCCCGTTTGGACGCCGATCACCCCGTAAACGGGGTCCTTGTTCCACGCCTAATCACAGTGGACCATACGCAGCCACACCATGCCCTGGGACACGATCCTTTCTTGTTTCGGTCCACTCGTGAACGGCGGCGTGAACAAGGGGCCCAGCGTCGTCTCTGGCCGCCCGAGTTTGCCCGTGATAAAAGAACCTCACTCGAAGCGGGCAGGTGTTTGCAGTTATGTCTGTTCATGAAAATCGTGCATCAAGTAAATTTGAAATCGAAGAACTGGCTTTCATTTCTAAACCTGAACATAGTCTCTATTCGCAAAATAGAGATGCCGGAAACTTTCTACATTTAAAAAATATATGCGAGAGAGAGTTATCCATACGTCCGCATAATGTCGAAGCAATGATATTTCTCTCTATCTCATTGTACGAACTTGGGCTTGGATATAACGCTATTGCCTTTCTGAGAGCAAGTGTCCGGCAATTTCCAAAAGTCGTAGAACTGAAGGGCAACCTCGCCACCCTTTTAGAAAATGATGGACAATGGGAGGAGTCTTACGCAATAGCTACGGAAATATTGCATGATACACCGGATCACTTTTGGATGTATCCTTTGTTATTCAGGCTTGCGTCGAAGATGTATATTTTTGATACAGTCTATGAAATTATTAACAACGGCATCAAGCATTGTCATAGGGAGTATACAGATAATCTTGATAAAATGCGGGAAAGCCTATTAGACAAAATGTGTCATCTATCAACTCTAGAGAAATATGATTTTAATCAGCAAATTATTTCTGGCTCTTTCGATGTATTAAGTATTACAAATCTCGATGAAATAGACGCCTTCAGCGCAAATGTCTGGCAGAGATTTAATAAGGGCGAAAACAATAAGCGCGTTGTTGGGTATCTTAAGGCACTAAGCTGGCATCCTCTGAGAGCCAATGGACAATACCAAACCTTTGTGCTGCGGACTCTGTATAAATTGGACCCAGGCAATCATGACTTGATGGTAGCGCTCGCGAATGATTGCCTGAAGAGGAAGCATTTTCGTGAGGCAATAGGGATTGTTGAGAAATATGAAGTCGATTATGGAAAAACGGGCCCTGCCGCAATCGTGAAGTGTCGAGCATATTCGGCTCTACAGGATGTGCAGGGAGAACTGAAGTGTATGGAACAAGCTATATGCTATCTTCAGCATTCTGATCCTCATAAACTTTTGATCGCGCTACGGCACGCGAATTTCTTTAGCTGCCATGAAAAGAAGAGCATATCTCAAGTGCAACCTCAATTGGAAGAATTTCCGTGGCCGACATGGAAGATAGGTACGCCCCGTCGGATTGGTCGCCCAAAGGTAGCGCTATGCATATCCGGTCAGATGCGGAATTTTAGAAAATCGTATAAGAGCTGGGCGCCGCTGCTTGAAGCTTTTGACGTCGATATATATGTGCATACATGGAGATCAAGTGCTAAATTGCCAACCGAAGACGAGAGGTTAATCTCGATTAGTGGCATTCCAGCACTTAAGAGCCTTTCTGAAAGGGGACTAGTAACGCGTCAGAACTTTGGAACCACCCTAGCGGCGATCGACGGCGTTGAGAATAACGTTGATACTCTCCGCAGTTTTTACGGCGCAAAAGATGTCGTTGTTGAGGATGAGGATGAGTTCAAACTAGAGCTTGAGACCTGGTGGCAGTCGCGAAGCCCCAGGGCGATGCCTCCCATTAATCAGTCAAAATTGTGGTATAAGATACATGCCTGCAATGCACTGATTGATCGTAAAACGATGTACGAATATGATTATGTAATTCGGATGCGAATTGATCTTGAAATGTTTCAAGCTGATCCGGGTGAATTAATTCGATTAACTGCGGATAGAGCGACTATCGTAGGTATGTATCTGCTTGGCCCGGAATACGTAGGGTTTGATGATAGCTTCTGGTTTGGCTCCCCAGAGGTCGTGGAGAGCGCCGCCCAAGCGTGGACCAATATCCTTAAAAATTTTGGCGCAGATTATGTTCCCGGGGCACCAAACGCCTATGCTGAAAGCGTCTGTTTTTACCAGAATTTCGTGGCCGGTGCTAAAATGGTATTTGCACGACAAAACCTAGGAAACCCAGCTAGGCTCTCAGATGTCTTTGAAGAAGGCATCATCGGGCCACTTCTAGATGATCTCTCACTACTTGGACAAGATGGCAATGTTGCAATTAAAGATGTGATTTCTGCGGTCTCCATAAGGAAGCCACCCAGAGAAAATCTGAAAGATTATCTTTCAAGACTAGGAACTAGAAGTGAATTGCTGGGCCAAGTTTGATCTTTAGCTGTCTAACTGTGAGGCCTCCTTGGTGTCGGCAACAACCTTGAGCGCGCAATCCAACGCGGCGGGATTAGCCTCCTTGGCTGCCGCGCGAACCAAGGCAGGCTTGTCCTTCAGGCGTTGGTGCAGGACCATCTCGGGCGGGAGACCTTTCAGGGCACGCTGTCGACGACCATTGTAGGCCAGGTTGAAGCCGGCCAGCAGGATTTCCAGATCCTGATGGCTGTAGATCGTAATGCCGAGCATCTCACGTTGCACCCGACCGTCGAAGCGCTCGACCATACCGTTGGTTTTCGGGGTGTAGGGTCTAGTCTTGCGGTGCTCGATCTCGTGTCGCCAGCAAGCTGCTTCGAAGGCGTCGGCCGTGAAGCAGGATCCGCGATCAGTCAGCAGGTCCGTAACCCGGAAGGGAAGAGACACCGAGACACAGACCCACGACTATATCCGCCACGGCACCACGACGCTGTTTGCCGCGCTGGACGTGCTGGAGGGCACGGTGATCGGGTGATGCATGCAGCGTCACCGCCACGAGGAGTTCCTGCGCTTCCTCAACATGATCGAGGCGGCGGTGCCGGCCGGCAAACTGATCCACGTGATCCTGGACAACTACGGCACGCACAAGCACCCAAAGGTGCGGGCCTGGCTGGCCCGGCATCCGCGCTGGGTCTTCCACTTCACTCCGACCTCAGCCTCATGGATGAACGCGGTCGAGGGCTTCTTCTCCGTCCTGACCCAGCGTAGGCTGAAACGTGGCAGCTTCAGCGGGATCGTCGACCTTCAGGCCGCGATCAACCGCTACATCACCGAGCACAACGACAGGCCAAAACCCTTCGTCTGGACCAAGCCAGCCGCCGTCATTTTCGATGCCATCAACGGCAACGCTGCACCATCCGTTTGATAGCACTACTTTGGCAGATTGTTCTTAAGGTGGCTGGTTGAGGGCGGCATCACAATGCGGGCATCGCTGCGGCGATGGCCGGCTGAGATGGTCCAGGATGGCTTGGCGGATGGCCGGCATCGAGGGCTGGGGCGGTGGGCAGGCGATTCTTTTTTTTCCGTCCCGTCGCTGCGCGGCGCCGAGATTGGAGGAAGGCGTAGGCCATCATCGTCATCAACGCGTGGCGATGCAGCCCAGTCCAGGAGCGGCCCTCGAAGTGGTCGAGGCCGAGTTCCTCTTTCATCTGCTGGTGCGCCTGCTCGCAGATCCAGCGCGCCTTGATCGTTGCGGCCAGCTGCTTGAGGGTCGCGTCGGCGGGGAGGTTCGTGAGGTAGTATTTGCGCTCGCCCGAGCCGCGCTCCTCGCGCACCAGCCAGACCTCGTCTCCCGGCAGGTGCTGGTTACCTTTTGTGCCGATCCGCTGGGTCGGACCATCGGCCATCCGGACGCGCAACGCGCAGAAGCGGCCCCGCAGCCGACCCTTGGTGCCGTTCCCTTTCTGTCGAGACTGAATTCACCGCGATGCGCTCATACCCAGGGAGGGGCTATCATTGCGATAGAATAACCTGAGATTTATCTACACCCTCATGCGCAGCGTAGTTTGGCGAGTTTGTTTGAGGATATGGCCAAGGCGGGCAACCAAATTTTCTACTTAACACACAGTTCTAATTTTGTGAGCGTTTCCAGGGCTGATCGTATTTTACTTGTCGAACAGTGTGCAGATGATGAAGAAGAAACCTGTACGCAGGTCCATTCAACTGATGGAGACGTGCTTTTACATCTCAGAAAAACGCTTCATCCAAGACAACCTATGACGCTGGCCTCAGTACAGGAGCGGTATAATTTGATTTGCGAATCAATCCATGCTGACGCCTTCTTTGCAAGGGTAGTCGTAATTGTCGAGGGGCCAACAGAGGCAGCGGCGCTCCCGATTTTTGCTAAATTCCTGGATTTATATATAAATGCACTTGAAATATCTATTGTTCCTGCTAGAGGAAAAAATATAGATTTGTTTTATCATCTTTATCAAGCACATGGTTTGCACGTGTTTACTATATTTGACAATGATTTGCATAAAAATTCAACTATAGCGATCAGGCTTGGAATAGATTTCTGACACGCATGCTTGAATTGGAAGAAAATCTAGATCCTGAGGCATCTGCAGGAACCAATTACGCCATCTTGAATGGTGATTACGAACAGGCGATGCGAGAAGAGTTAGAGCGGCAAGATCAGGGTCTTTATGATGATCTTCACAGCAAGACTGTTACAGAGTTGGGAACAAGCAAGCCTTTGATTGCTCGTTATATGGCGGCAGAACTTGTTAAGAACGAAATAGTGTCAGATTTCATTAGTGAAATAATTGAGGCGATCAGAGTTTTGGCCGACCCAACTGTGCTTGATGCGGATATTTTTGCTTAATCAAAGGCATGCACAAATTCATGATAATACCCAAGCCTAGTGCACCGACCCGTTCAAGCGGCCGGTGCCGATGGCGCTCATAACTCACCAGATTTGAGCCACTGATTAGCCTACGGTCAGAGCAGACCCCTCCCCGTCCAAAACTCAAGCCTAAAATATCCCTCTCCACAGATAGCATATGCAGGGTGTTCATGCATCCGATAACATCCTTTATCGCTCACGAATATATTTTTACATATACAAAAATATAATTCAGTCCACATACTTTCTTCGCCCAAGAGCAAGGATTGGATCACGGCTCTATTTCCTCTCAACCGGAACGGTGATGGTACAGGGCTGGTCCTTGCCCGTCTTGGCGACAGTTTGGCGGCAGGCCGCAATCACCGTAGCATTCTCTCGCATCAGCTCACCGGCTGCGGCCAGCTGCCTCAGCCCGACCGGGTTCTCGAACTCCATCAAGCGAACGCCCGCCTGCCACGACTCCATTCCAAGGATCTGCGTGGCCACACGTTCGGCTGACCCGAACGGCAGGAGCCCCGGAAGTACGAGGACTGCCATCACCCCGAGGTAGAAGCCCGCCATACCGCCAACCACACCGACGGAGGCAAGCCAGTTCCGCTCGTCGGACATCCATGCCGGCCATTTCCTGGCCTTCAGCACGCGGGTTTCCCGCAGGAACTCCGCCGCCCGTGCGTCGAGCCGTTGCACCGCGTCCCGAACCAATCCCTCGCTGGTGTTCTGGAGTAGGGTGACGGTGCGCTCCGCATCCTGGTGCAGGGCGGGAAGCCGCTCGATGGCGTTCAGACGCCCGCTCACCGTCGCCAGTTCCTGGACCAGGCGTCCGAGATCGGCGCTGTAGTCGACCGGTGTCCCGGCCATCTCGGCGCGATAAAGGGCGGCCGTCATGTCCTCCCGCAGGCGCGCGGTCTCGGCGTGGACCTCACGCCCCACCCGCTCGACACTGGCGCGCAGGGCCTCGAACGCCACCGCCGCATCCACGGTCTCGTCCGCCTCCATGACACCCAGCCCCGGATCCGGCCGGCCCGCGCGGCGCTCGTCGTCCCGCATCTCGCTTCCCTCGCGGTTCACAATCCGAGGCTCGGCCCCAAGCTCAAGGCACGCTCACGTGTCAGGCTACGCTCCGGCACCAGGCTGCGCTCGAGTTCGTGCGACAGACCGAGCTCCGGCTCGGCCCGGAGCGCGATCCCGAGGTCCCCGCGCCGCAAAGCCAAAGCCGTCTCCAGCGCCGGATCGTCGGTCAGGCTCAGCCTCAGGGCCCGCATCCGATCTTCGATCGCCCCGCGCGCCTTCTCATGCTGCCGACCGGGCAAAGCCGCCCGCTGCGCCCTCAGATCGCTCCAGGAGCGCACGAAGCGCTCCGCGCGCGAGGCCGGATCGGCGAGGACCGCCGCCTCGCGGTCGAGAACCGCCGTCAGGGCCGCGAGGCGGGCGCGACCGGGAGACATCGCGAGCGCTGGCGCGGCTTCCGGATCGTGCTGCAGAGCCGAGCGCAGGGTTTCCCCCACCCCGGGGCGGGCCTGCTCCAGCACGGCCGTGGCGGCGCTGAGCTCCCGCGCCTGTCCTTCGAGCACGGGGAGGCCAGCCCCGACCTGGCGCTCACGAGCGTCGAACGCGCGAAGATAGCGCCCGAGCGCCGCTTCGAACCCAAACGTGGCGGGACTGCGCGTACCCCCAGGGTCTGGGATCTTCCCTGCGGCGTTCGCGGGTCTTAGCCCCGCCACCGGGACGATCGCCGACTCCAGCTGGCTCGGGCGGCCGGGTCTGAGCTTCAATCCGGCGAACGGGTCGCGCCGCGGCGCCGGCGGAACCTCGGCCGGGCCGGGTTGGCTCAGGCGAAGTCCCGAAAACAGCGCCCGTCGGCGCCGGGTCGTGGCCTCCCCCGCCCCGTTCGGCTCCACGGCGATCGTACTGCCGAGCCCGAACCGTTCGGCGATCCCGCGCCGCGCCGCGTAGGCCGACGCATAGTCCAGCGTCGTCTCTTTCGTGCCCGCCCGCGACAGCCGCGCGGCGAACCGGGCCGGTAGCGCCGCCCCGGCTTCCGTTGGACCGCTCAGCCCGAACTCGCTACCGTCGACGTAGAGCTGGGCGGCATCCCGGTGGCGGGTCATCGCCACGTAGGTCAGGTGACGGTCCATCGTCGTCGAGGCCAGTACGAACGCCCGGTCCACCGTCGCCCCCTGGCTCTTGTGGATCGTCGTTGCGTAGCCGTGGTCGAACGCCTGATACGCGTCCGTCGCCACCTCGACCCGGCGCTCCTCCGCCCCGTCGAGACGCACCACGATCCGCCCGGCTGCCACCGCCTCGACCGTGCCCAGCATCCCATTCTTCACGCCTAGGGCCCGGTCGTTCTCCAGGAACACCAGCCGGTCCCCCGGCGCGAACCAGCGCTCGCCGTCGTTGGTCGAGAACGCCCGCTCCCCCGCCTCCTCGCCCTGCGCCAGCGCCTCTCGCTTCTGCAACGCGGCCCGGATCCCGTCGTTGAGCGCCCGCACGTCGGCCCGGCGATGCGCCAGAACCACCCGCGAGCCGGTTGGCCGGCGCTCCCGGTCGGCGAGGTAGCCCCGCACGATCATCGCCTCGGCGTGCGCCCGGTCAGGCGCGATCTCGATCGCTCCGGCCTTCTGGTAGGCCTGCAGGCCCTCGGTCGTGCGGTGGCTGGCGAACGCCACCGAGGCCGCGCGCTGCCACGGCTCGCGCTGCCGGCGGATATCGGAGAGTTCGGCGTGCCCGATCGCTTCCGCGATCGCCCGGAACGGCGCTCCCGCGCCGATGGCCTGCAGCTGCTCGTGGTCGCCCACCAGCACCAGCTTCGCTCCGCGCGCCTCCGCCTCCGCGACGAACCGCGCGAGCTGGCGCGAGCTGATCATCCCGGCCTCGTCGATCACCAGGACATCGCCACTCCCGAGCAGCCCGCGCTCGTTGCGCCAGCCGAGATCCCACGAGGCCAGGGTGCGGCTGGGAATGCCCGAACTCTCCTCCAGCCCCTCCGCCGCCTTGCCCGCCAGCGCCGCGCCGTGCACCCGGTAGCCCTGGGCCTCCCAGGCGGCTCGCGCGGCGGCCAGCATCGTGCTCTTGCCGGCCCCGGCAAACCCCACCACCGCCGCGATCTGCTCCGGCCCGGTGAGGTGCTGGATCGCCTCGCGCTGCTCCGGCGACAGCCCGGCCGAGGCCTCGCCCGTGCTCGCCCGGATCGCCGCGTCCTGCATCGCGATCGCTCCGGCGACATGCCCTTTCTCGACCGGGTGCCGATAGCTCACCTGCATCCGCCCGGCGGCCTGGGCCATCCCGGTTTCGAGCGTCAGCATCTCGTGCGTGGTGTAGCGCGCCGCGCTCACCTCGCCGGTGAGCGGGTCGGTGCTCTCGGGTTGCAGGACCACCAGGGCCGGTGAGGCCATGACCATCGCGAACGCGTTCTGGAAGGTGGCTGCATCGTCGTCGAGCGCGCGGTGTAGCGCCCGGGCGATGTCGCGGGCGTCGAACACGCTCTTCTCGCCGGTGACCAGGGCGAGCACCTCCTGGGGCCGCTTCGCGATCACCGCCGCGTTGTGGGCGGCATCGGCCGGATCGAGGCGCTTGCGCTCGATCGTGCCGCCGCGCCGCTGCACGCTGGTCGCCGCCACACCCACGTGCTGCGTCGGTGCGAGGGTCAGCCCGCGCTCGGCGTGGCTGCGATGGTCGATGGTCAGATCGAGGCCCTCGCGCGCCAGATGCGCGTTCGCCAACCCCTCCCAGGCCTGCCGGATCGCGACCAGTTGCGCCTGCGTGGTCGGCAGGCCGCGCGGCATTAGCTGCTTGTTGGCGAGTTCCAGGGGTGTCTTCGCACCCAGGCCCTCGGTCCCGACCACCCGGGTGGTCATCAGGAGGTGGGCGTGGTGGTTGCGCTCGTCGCCGCGGGAATGCGGTTCGTGGATCGCAAAATCGACCGCCGCGCCGGTGCGATCGGCGAGGTCCTGGGCGAAGGCGCGGGTCAGCGCCAGGCGCGCCTCGCCGGGCAGCTCGTGCGGCAGCGCGACGACGAACTCGCGGGCGACGCGGGCATCGACGCGTTTCTCGGCCGCCTCGGCCGCGTTCCACAACGCCGAACGATCCTTGGCCCAGGCAGCCTCGACGCCCTGCGGCAGCACGATCCCGGTCGGCCCGATGCCGATACGGCCGGTGTAGTTGTGCACCAGGCCGTCGCGCAGGTTCTCCAGCCGCTCGCCGGCCCGGTAGGCGGCAGCCGCCACGGCGCTGCGCCCGGAGGAGCGGGCGACGACCGACATCTGGCAGTAGTAGATCGCCACGCGAGGCTTGCTCCTTCTGGCCGAGCTTAGCAGCAAAAGGGTCGCTCCGCGACCCGTAGCTGCGCTCTTCCGCCGCTGTCGCTTCGCTCCGACGCTACGGAAGATGTCCGCTGGCAGGACCTTTTGCGGGACGAAGGGTGCGCCACCAGTGTTGCACCGCAGCCGTTCTCTAGGGAAGCAACGGCCAACGTTGATCAGTGAGCTTGGCCATGACGCGTGCGACGGCTACAACGGTCGAGACTGACCCCGGGAGATGATGATGGCGCGGCGGACGATCGAGGAACGCATCGCGCGCCTCGAGGCGCAGAAGAAGAGCCTGCAGGCCCGCCGCAGCAAGCAGGAACGCACCCGCGATACCCGCCGCAAGGTCCTGCTCGGTGCGCTCGTGCTGCAGCGGCTCGAGGCCGGCCACGATCCCGCCTTCACCAAGCGCCTCGCCGACTGGCTCCGCCGCGAGCTGCCGCCCTTCCTCACCCGCGACGCCGACAGGGCCTTGTTCGCCGATCTGATCGGCTCACCGGCCGAGACGCCGAGCACGGACGATCCCGCAGGACAGACCGAGGCGGATGGCAGCGAAGCGGCGAGGCCGCAGGATGCCGCCTGAGGGAGCTGCCATGAAGGTCGTACACGGCAACGCCAGGCTCGAAGCATATCTCAGGAGGCGAACCTGGGGCATCGCCTTGGGCGGCACCCTCCTGGTGATCTTCTGCCTCGCCTGTGCGTTCGTCGAACACCTCGATCCCTGATCCACGGCGCCATCACCGATGCCACGGCTTGCGACGGTGCCAAGCTTCCGATCCGACGCCGGCTGTGTGAGGTCGAACCGCCTCGCTGGTCTGCGTAGAAGCGGTCGCTGCGAACCGTGAAGCCGTCACAGCGATCCTCGTGGTTCCGCCGCAGGGGGGTTCTCCCTCCCGCGAAGCTTGCCGGCTGGGCCGATCGGCGCAGATGTCGGGATCGGCCTGGACCGTCGAACCCGGTTTCGCTTCCGTGGGGATCGTCGCGGCTTGCGACCTCGGCCGAGACTGCATCATCGACCAGGAAGGCACCGGGATCGGCAAGCTCCTGGACCGTTGTCTGCACCGCGAAGGGCGAGGGCTCGTCGCGATGGCTCCTCCCATCCTCGCGCCTCCGGAAGCGTCTGTGGCCAAGCTCTGGATCCTGTCCGACCTGCACCTCGAGACCCTGCCCGATCCCGACGGGTTCCGTCCCGCGCCGCCGGCCTTCGACGTCCTGGTGGCCGCCGGCGACATCCAGGAAGGTGATCCCGGCTGCGGCTTCGCATTCCTGCGCCGCCTCGCCGGCGACAGGCCGGTGGTGTTCGTGATGGGCAACCACGAGCACTGGAACGGGCTCATTGACGAGGACCTCGCCCTGGCCGGGATGCTGGCCGAACGCGCCGGCATCACCCTCCTCGACGGCACCAGCGCGGTCCTCGCCGGATGCCGGTTCGTCGGCACCACGCTGTGGAGCGACTACCGCCTCGCCGGCTACCTCGATCCTCGCACGCCGACCGGCGAGCCGGTCGAGGTCGCGCACGAGGGTGGCAGCCACCTCCTGACCATCGGCGACGCCGCGGCCCTGCACCGCCGCGCTCGAACCGCGCTGGCGGCTCGCCTCGAAGAGGATGACGGCGCCTTGCCC
Organism: Methylobacterium currus; assembly: GCF_003058325.1. Classification (NCBI taxonomy): domain Bacteria; kingdom Pseudomonadati; phylum Pseudomonadota; class Alphaproteobacteria; order Hyphomicrobiales; family Methylobacteriaceae; genus Methylobacterium; species Methylobacterium currus. The sequence continues at coordinate 20,061 of NZ_CP028845.1, read as the reverse complement.
CTGGTGGTCGTGACCCATCACGCGCCCCACCCAAACTGCATCCATCCGGCCCAGCGCGGCACCTGGAATGCCGGGAACTCGGCCTCGGATCTCTCCGCCCTGACCGATGCCGGTCGGGCGGCTCTATGGGTGCATGGGCACGTGCATCACGCGGTCGATCTGGTACGTCCGGGCGGGACGCGCATCCTGTGCAATCCGGCCGGCGCGGGCTTTTCCAATCCGGCCTTCGCGGACGGCTTGGTGGTCGCGCTGGGCTGAAGCCGGACCGGATCCATCGCGCGATGAATTGCGCACCAGGCAGGAATGACGCGGCAACGGATCATGTCCACGATCGAACGCCGACGGGCCAGCAGGCATGCTCCCGTTGTCCCGGGGCGTGCTCGGCCCTTAGATCGGAGGAACGAGGGTGTCGGGCAGCGAGGCCAGCCGGAGGGTCGATCGCTATGAAGATGAATGACGCGACGGCCGGCATCGAGGCCAAGCTCACGATCATGACCTGGCTCATCGTGCTGATCGGCATCCTCATCGCGGTCATCTGGCTGCCGCCCTTCATCGCCCTGTTCGCCCGCGGCTGAGCGAAGCGCAGAGGATCTGACGGCGCCCTCGGTCGGTACGCCGCTTCGTCGATGCCGCGGCCGCGCCCGTATCCCTTAGCTGGTCGAGGTCGCGAACAGATCGAGCTGGCGCGCATCCACCCGCCGGCGTGACGCCCGATTGGTCGTCACGCGGCGCTCCGGCACGACCGGAGGCACCGTCGCGGATCTCGCCGTCGGCGTGAACGGTGGCAGCGCCTCGCGCGGCTTGCCGTGCAGCACGGCCCCGACGATCGGGCCCGACTCCCCGCACCGCAGCACGTACAGAACGTGCGTCGGCGAGCGCAGGATCTCCTGGCGCAGCTCCTCGCCGGCCGGCAGATCCGAAAGGGCGGCCATCAGGCAGCGCAGCCCGGCCGAGGCGACCAGCATCGCCTCGAACTCGATCTCGCGCAGGCCCCAGCACTGGCGCGCCGCCCCGGCCGTCGCCGACGGGAACGGATTGGCCGCGAACGCCGTCGCCGGGTCGCGCACGAACGCCGCGAGGCGATCCCGCTCCACGATGCGGCTGGCGCCCAGCGCCTCGACGAGCCGGGCCTTGTCCCCTGAGATGTCCCGCAACCGCGTCCCCTTCCGATCGGGAGCATCCTTCGCCCGCGTCAGCCAACCCGCCATGATCGTGAGGGGGGTGTCGGGCCAAGGCCCGACGTCCGCAAGCTCGAGCGGTCGTTCGCATCCGGGATCCTGCAGAGCATGGCGGCTCACGCTGTCACCCCGGCTATCTCCTCGGGATGCTGCGAGCCTCGCCGGCCCGGATCGCAGCAGCGGCGGCCGCAGCAATCCGGGCCATGAACTTCCGCGAGAACCGGCCGAGCGGCTTGATATCCTCAAGCGCCCATGACGCGGCGAGGTCGTCGGTGTTGAACTCGTCTACCACGACCCAGGCCGGCGTACGGAGTTTGGCGCGGCGGGCCTCGGTCTCGGGGATCTCGACGACGTGGCCGGACGACCCCGGCGGCTGGCTGGTGATCGGAAACAGCAGGGGTCTGCGACGCCCGTCCTTGCCGATGACGATCAGCATGACGCAGGTCGGGCGCGCCTTCCGGCCGGTCTCTTCGCCGCGATCGTGCTCCCGCGCCCACAGGTAGGAGTAGAGGACGATCTCGCCGTGTTGGGGCTCAGTCATCGCGCCCGTCGTCCTGCGCGACGGCGTCGAGCCCGGCCAGGATCTCGTCGCGCTCCGCACCCCTCAGGTCTTCGGCTCGGTGCGCCCGCTGCGAGCCCACGCCGGACAGGCGATCGAACTGCTCGGCCGTCATCAGGACGAACTTGCGCTTTCCGCGCTTGGTGATGTCCACGGGGCCACGGAAGGCCGCCTCGACCACCTCCCCGGATTTATTGCCGAGGTCCGTCAGGGTGAAACTCGCCATCGCCGCCTCCTGTGCCATCCATAAAATAGCTGTATTAGCTATTTTCAGCAATCCGGATGGAAGGCGAGCGTGCGGATCGGCCGGTTCCCCGGTCTTGTGCCAACCGAACCCGTTTCAGCCGGTCGGTCACTCCCTGGCCGCCTCGGCGCGCCGGTCCGCGATCAGCTCGTCGACCACGCTGACGCCGTCGGGAACGTACTCTCGGGCAAGGGCCTGGATCCCAGCGATCACCGCGTCGCGTGGGCGAACCCGAAGCTCGCCATGGACCACCTCCAGGACGACGGTATCGCCGTCCTGGAGCCCGAGCTCATCCAGCAGGTCGGCCGGGAGGACGAGCGTGCCGCCCTCGAGGATCGTGGTCGACCGTGAGGCCATGGGATTGCCCTTCCGTTCAGCGGACCACTTCGACGACCAGGCCGGGGATCCTCAGGTTCGCCCACGCGCGATCGGTCGTCAGGACCGGGACGCCGAGCTTGATGGCCAGCGCCATGCAGGTGCGGTCGCCCAGCCCGCTGCCGTGCCGGCGCGTGGCCTCGGTCAGGAGGGCGGCGGCGAAGGCCGCCTCGCGGTCGTGGGCGTGCAGGTCGAGGCGCAGTTCCTGCACCATCTCCTCGATCACCGGGCGGGACAGGCCGCGCAGGAGCAACGCCTTGACGAGCTCCTGAAGGTTGACGGTCGACATCGCGGCCTGGCCGACGCGCGCGGCCACCACCCCGGCACCGGGCTCCCCACGCAGGAGCGCAATTACCGCGGAGGTGTCGAAGACGACACCGCTCATGCGCTGGCATCCTGACCGTCGCCGTCGTCGGCCCGCCGCTCGTCGAGGAAGGCGGCCGAGTCCGCGTCCTGGGTGGCATGCTGGCGATAGAGCGCCTGGAGTTTCGAGACGACGTTGGTGATCGGTGACAGCCGCACGTCGGTGCCGTCGACGGTGACGATGATGCGCGTTTCGCCCGTGATGCCCATCGCCTCGCGCACGGCCTGGGGGAGGAGCATGCGACCGTTGGCTGCCAGTTTCACATCGGTCACGAACGCCATGAGTTATACCCGCCCCATTGTTGCCGCGTCACTTCCTATCAAATTCATTCAAAAATGTCACTTTGATGCGAATGACACCCACCGCCCTCATGTAGGGTTGTGACTGATGCCATGAGAGAGGCGATGCCAGAAGCATGAGCCGCATAATGGTATACCGTTCAGCACCAATACCATGACACACCGTCGGTATGTGGCAAAACGGTCGTTTCTGATTTATGCATCGGAGCGGGCGCGCAAGCCACCCTTCTGGCACATTTTGAGGCTCAAGATGCCCCGTTTCGGCTATGCCCGCGTCTCCTCCACCGACCAGGATCTCACCATCCAGATCGACAAGCTGAAGGCCGCCGGCTGCACGGTGATCCGCGCGGAAAAGCTGTCGGGGAAATCTGCCGACGACCGGCCCGAGCTCGCCACCGTGATGCAGTTCCTGCGCGAGGGCGACGAACTGGTGGTGGTCCGCCTTGACCGACTCGGCCGCTCGACCCGCGACGTGCTCAACCTCGTTCACGACCTCGATCAGAAGGGTGCCTCCCTGCGCATCCTCGATCCCGAGCTGACGACCGGCGGGGATGTCGGACGGATCGTGGTCACGGTGCTCGGGATGGTGGCCGAGATGGAGCGCAAGTTCATCCTCGAGCGCCAGCGTGCCGGGATCGAGGCCGCCAAGGCGGCCGGCGTCTATGCCGGCAAGGGGCGGCCGAAATCCGTCCCCGGGGACGAGATCCGCCGCCGCCACGCCGCAGGTGAGGGGCCAACCGCGATCGCTCGCGCGCTCGGGGTCTCTCGCCGGAGCGTCTACCGTGCGATCGGGGTAGATGATGCGCGCCAGGCCTTCACGCTCGACGCCATGACGGACAAAATTCCCGATGGCCTGTTGCATGCGGCGAACGCCTGCGAGCAGGAGCATGGTTCGGGAGATTGAACCTGCGGCAAGCGCAGCCTGGCCCGGGCACACGCCCTCGACACCTTCCTCACCAACGAGGATGCCGAGCAATCCAGGACCCTGCGCAGCTCGGCGTAGGCAGGGACAGTGGCCCTGGTGACCTTCTCGGATCGGATGACGCGGCATCCAGCGGCAGTGAGGGCAGCCGAGGTGGAGGGTGAGGTCTTGGTCGGTGGTGCTGACGCGCATCCTCTATGATAAGGCGAGGCGGGGACGCTCACACGCGCTGTGAGTCCGGGCACCGGTACATCCCGACCAAGGCGTTCTTGCATCCTTCCGCGAACGGAAACTCATGAGCAGTTTGAAATTCGGAACCTCCGGACTGCGCGGCCTCGTGACCGATCTCGTGGGACAGCCTAGTTTTGCCTATGCCGCGGCGTTCTTCGCCTCGGTCGGCAAGGAGATGGGAACCAGCCGCGAGGTCGTGATCGGGCGTGACCTGCGCAACAGCAGCGCGGGGATCGCCGCAACGGTTGCCACGGCGGCAGCCGCTGCCGGTCTCACGGCGATCGACTGCGGCCCGTTGCCGACGCCCGCCCTCGCCCTTGAGGCGCGGCGGCGTGGAAGTTGCGCCGTCATGGTCACCGGCAGCCATATCCCGGAGGATCGGAACGGGTTGAAGTTCTATCGCGCCGATGGCGAGATCACCAAAGCCGATGAAGCCGCGATTCTGGCAGCGCTCGGTGAGGTCGCGACAGGCGCTCCCGCTCCTCCGGCCGTCGCGGCCCGTCAGGAGCCGGACGCCATCGCGCGCTATCGCCGTCGGTACCTCGACGCCTTCAATGCGGACGTGCTGTCCGGCCAGAAGATTGCCGTCTACCAGCAAAGTTCGGTCGCCCGCGACCTGCTGATCGACGTTCTCGCCGGTTTCGGAGCCAGCGCCGTGCCGATCGGCCGATCCGAATCGTTCGTTCCGATCGATACCGAGGCCTATCGACCGGAAGACGTCGCCTTCATCCGCGAGGTCATGGCATCGGGTGACTTCGACGCGCTCGTGACGACAGACGGTGATGCGGATCGGCCCCTGATCGCCGATGGCACCGGCCGCATCGTGCGAGGGGATGTTCTCGGACTCATCACGGCCCGATATCTGGGTGCCGACACCGTCGTCGTGCCCGTGACAGCCGGCTCCGCCATCGAGCGTGCGGGTGGCTTTCAGCAAGTGCTGCGCACCAAGGTCGGCTCCCCCTTCGTGATCGCCGGTATGGAGCAGGCCGCGAGGGATGGCGCGAAGGTCATCTGCGGTTTCGAGGCGAATGGCGGGTTCCTGCTCGGATCGGATTGTCCGATCGGCGACAAGGTCCTCCCGGCTTTGCCGACGCGCGACGCGGTACTGCCGATCCTCGCAACCCTGGCCGCAGTCCGGGAGGCCGCGATGCCGCTGGCTGATCTGGTCGTCACGCTCGACGTCGGCGAGACCGCGAGCAATCGCCTCCCCAACGTCGCGGCGGAGCGGAGCGGCGCCCTCCTCCGGCAGCTCACGGACGAGACGTTCCGTCGGGAGTTCCTTCGTCCTGTCGGAGTGCCGCAGGCCGTCGACGAGCAGGACGGGGTCAGGATCGGCCTCGATGGCGAGCGGACGATCCACTTCCGGGCGTCGGGCAACGCGCCCGAACTGCGTTGCTACGCGGAGGCGAAGTCTGCGGAGGCGGCCGAGGACCTGGTCCGATGGGGGCTGGCGGCAGCAGCGGCGGTGATGGACGGGAACGCGAAGTAACATCGCCCCGGCCTCCCCGCTTTCACGGTTCGTCCGCAACGGGCAGACCGAAAGCCGTGCGCGAGCAGAACCAGCCGTTCGCGCACGGTCCAGACACCTGCAATGTGACGAAGCACGTACACGCCGCTGGCAACACGAGCTGGCGGAACCCGGGGCGGATCTCTGGCAAGGTGCCCTCGAGGCGGCCTGAGATCGCATCGCGGATCGGGCCGGAGCTCGCAGTCGACCCACCCGAGATGCCCGGCATCACTTGGGCAGCGGTTCCGGGCCCTCTCTCCGGCCGGATCACCTGATGGTGCGGTCTCCGGCTCTGTGCTGCCGTTCCGAATGTTTCGCCTCGGACCGCCCTGCGAGACGTGAGTCTGTTCGCGCTCGAGCCTGCCATCAGCGATCCATGCTGATGTTCCGAACGGCGATAGATATAGAAATAATATCAAAATCAATAACTTAGCTCAATTACCAGCTGGTAACGCGTGGGCATCGCACAACCGGTCGCCGGCGAATGGCCGCGCGGCGGCTCGGAACCTGAACTGCCCCTCGTGCAGGAACGGCTGGCGCTTGCATCCTCGGTGCCGCCAGCCCGACGCGCCGCTTGTCCTTCAGGCGATCGCTCTCGCCCGTGATCGTCATCACGCCGACGTAGGGCGGCTTCGATCCAGCATCGCCGCCATCGACACCGCGCCGCTGGCGAACGTTGGGTCCCACGCCCCGAACGACAGGTCCGCCCGCGCGCAGACGGAAGGCTCCGGCGTCAGCGCTGGATCGGCTGCACGGGTCGCGTCCGCCTTTATCCGCGCTACGTCGCGAAGTAGCCCAGCGCGGTCGACAGATGCGTCCGGCCCGACGTCAAAGGGTCGGGATCAGATCCACCCAACGACGCTCTGTGGAACACGACGACTCCTCCCGGTACACCGACCGTCATGGTTGGAAGCCGAAATCTCGGTGGTGGAAACGTGCTATTCGAAGTCCGCAAGGGCTAATGGGGGCCCGGTGAGAGGATGGTCGAAAACGTACGCTAAGCCCGCCGACCGGTGCGGGCGAGGAGCTTTTCTCCGTCTGGCCTGATCGCCCCCTTGGGCGTGACGTGCCGGTAGAGGGTCTGCCGGGTGATGCCGAGTTCCACGCAGAGGTCGGCGACGCAGGTTTCGGGGTTTCCCATCGCGGCCTGAGCCAGGCGCAGCTTGGCGGGCGTCATCTTGAAGGGGCGACCGCCCCTGCGGCCCCGGGCGCGAGCCGCGGCCAGCCCGGCCTTCGTGCGCTCGGAGATCAACTCGCGCTCGAACTCGGCCAAGCCGGCGAAGATGGCGAACACCAGCCGGCCGTTGGCCGTGGTGGTATCGATCGAGGCGCCTTCGCCCGACAGCACCTTCAGCCCGACGTTGCGCTTCGTGAGATCCCCGACCAGGTTGACGAGGTGGCGCAGGTCGCGGCCGAGCCGGTCGAGCTTCCACACCGCCAGCGTGTCGCCGATCCGTAGCGCCTTGAGGCAGGCCTCGAGCCCGGGACGATCGTCGCGCCGACCGGAGGCGGCATCCTCGTAGATGTGCCCGGGATCGACGCCGGCCGCGACGAGCGCGTCGCGCTGCAGGTCGTGCACTTGGCTGCCGTCGGCCTTGGACACCCGGGCGTAGCCGATCACGGTCGTCATTCATACGTCCGTCTGCGTGACGGAGCGGCATTGCCCGCCGATCGGTCAGCATGATGTCACACAACCCGTCTTGTGGTCTACGCTCCGTGAACAGGCCCGCATTCCTGTTTCGTGACGGATGGGAAGCGGATGCCGGCCAAGACTATCTTGTCACCGGCGCAGCGCGCCGCGATCTTCGACCCGCCTGCCGATCACGCGACGATCGAACGACTCTACACCCTCGGTCCCGCCGACCTCGTGCAGGTGGCACGGCGTCGGCGAGGTCCGAACCGGATCGGCCATGCGGTGCAGCTCTGCTACCTCCGTCATCCCGGACGCGCACTGGTGGCGGGTGAGGCGGTGCCCGACGCGATGCTGGAGTTGCTCGCCGGTCAGATCGGATGCGATGCCACCGACTTCGCCAGCTATGCCGCCCGCCCGACGACGCTGCGCGAGCATCGCGCCGAGATCGAAGCCTGGCTCGGCCTGCGCGCCTTCGAGCGGGCGGACGTGCGATCGATGCTGGCGGTGGGGTCGGAGATCGCCGCCTCGACCGACCGGGGCGAGACGATCGTCGCCGGCATGGTCGATCGGCTGCGGCTGGGCCGGATCGTGCTGCCGGCCGCATCGACGCTGGAACGGCTGGCGCTCATCGTACGGACCCGGGCGCGCAAGGCCGCCCATGCCGGGCTGATCCGAGACTGCCCGGCCGAGCAGCAAGCGGCGCTCGATCGCCTGATCGCCTCGGACGACGACGGCCGCACCCGGCTCGGCTGGATACGGGAGTGGCCGGAGGCGCCGTCGGCTGCCAACCTGAAGGGGATCGTCGAACGGCTCGACGCGGTGCGCGCCATCGGGATCGCGGCGGACGGGGCACGCCGCATCCATGCCGCCCGCTACGCCGTCATCGCGCGCACCGCCGGCCTCGTCACCGCCCAGCACCTGCGCCGCCTCGAACGTCCTCGTCGGCTCGCCATGCTCGTCGCCTCCATGATCGAGATGGAGGCGGCGCTGACCGACGCCGCCCTGGTCATGGTCGAGAAGATGGTGGGCGCGCTGTTCCGCCGTGCCGACCGCACCCGCTCCGACCGGCTGCTCGGGCAAGCGCGGATGCTGAAGGACACGGCCCGCCTCCATGCCCGGCTCGGCCGCCTGCTGGTCGAGGCCCGCGCGAGCGGGCGCGACCCCTTCCGCGCGATCGACGACCGAGTGGGGTGGGATCAGCTGGAACGCAGCATCCGCTTTGCCGAGGATCTGACGCGCTCGGTCGATGACGGCCTGGAGGATGTGGTCGAACGCTATCCCGCCGTGCGGCGGTTCGCCCCGACCTTCCTCGCCGCCTTCACCTTCCGCACGGCGCGGTCGGGCGATCCGCTTCTCGGTGCGATCGAGGCGCTGCGGACGATGTACCGCGACGGTCGATCGGTCCTGCCGAAGCGGGTGCCGACCAGCTTCATCAGGCCGCGCTGGCGCAAGGTCGTGCAGCCGGTCGAAGGGACGATCGACCGGCGCGCCTACGAGATCGCGGTGATCGTCCACCTGCGCGAGCGGCTGGCCTCGGGCAGCATCTGGGTGGACGGCAGCCGCGCCTATCGCACGCTCGACGATTATCTGCTGCCCGTGCCCGCGTTCGAGACGATGCGCGCCGATGGCAACCTGCGCCTCGCCGTGTCGCCTGGGTTTGCCCAATGGCATGAGGAGCGCCGCACGCTCCTGGCCCGGCGTATGACCGAGGTGGAGCGCGCCGCCGCGGCCGGTGGGCTGGTCGACGTGACGATCGAGCGCGGGCAGCTACTGATCTCACCCATCCGGCGCTCCCCGGCCGACGAGGCCGAGGCGTTGAAGAGCCAGCTCTACGCGATGCTGCCGCGTGTCCGCATCACCGACCTGCTGGTGGAGGTCGCCGCCTGGTCGGGGTTCGCCGACCGCTTCGTCCATGCCCGCAGCGGCGTACCCGCTTCCGACCCGGCCGCGCTGATGGGCGCGATCCTCGCCGACGCGACCAACCTGGGCCTCGGGCGCATGGCGGAAAGCTCGCGCGGGCTGACGCTGCCGCGCCTGCGCTGGACAGCGGAATGGCATGTGCGCGACGAGACCTACCTGTCGGCGCTGGCGGCGATCGTCGATTGCCACACCGTGCATCCGCTCGCCGCGGTCTGGGGCCCGGGCGACACGTCGTCGTCGGACGGGCAGTTCTTCCGCGCCGGCGGTCAGGGCGAGGCGCGCGCCGATCGCAACGCCCGCTACGGCACCGAACCCGGTGTGCTGTTCTACACGCACGTCACCGACCGCTTCACGCCGTTCCACACCAAGGTCATCGCCGCCAATGCCGGCGAGGCCGCCCATGTCCTCGACGGCCTGCTCGATCATGAGAGCGACCTGGTCATCCGCGAGCATGCGACCGACACCGCGGGCGCGGTCGATCATGTCTTCGGCCTGTGCCACCTGCTCGGCTTCCGCTTCGCGCCGCGCATCCGCGATATCAACGAACGCCGGCTGTACGGCCTGTCGCCGCTCGACCCGTGGCCGACGCTGCGCCCGCTCGTCGCCGGGCCGGTCAACGTCCGCGCCATCGAGGCGGACTGGGACGAGACGCTCCGGCTCGCCGCCTCGATCCGGGCCGGCACCGTCAGCGCCTCGGTCATGCTGCGCAAGCTCGCGGGCTATCCGCGCCAGAACCCCGTGGCGCGTGCGCTGCGCGAGGTCGGGCGGGTCGAGCGCACCCTGTTCATGCTCGACTGGTTCGACGATCCCGGCCAGCGGCGCCGGACCGGCAGCATCCTCAACAAGGGCGAGGCCCGCAACGCGCTCGCCCGCGCCATCTTCTTCAACCGCCTCGGCGAGCTGCGCGACCGCACCTTCGAGAACCAGCGCCATCGTGCCTCCGGCCTGACCCTCGTGACCGCGGCCGTCACGCTGTGGAACACCGTCTATCTCGATCGCGCCGTCCGCCATCTGCGCGGCAGCGGCGTCGCGGTGCCCGACGAACGGCTCGCCCACGTCGCCCCGCTGGGCTGGGAGCATGTCGGCCTCACCGGCGACTACCTCTGGGCCGAAATCGACAAGCCCCGCGAACGGCTCAGGCCGCTCCGCCTCCACCAGCAAGGCCGCGACGCTTAGCGTACGTTTTCGACCATCCTCTCACCGGTCCCCAAGTCCGCCGCGTCCGGGGCAGGAAGCGACCACGGCCTCCAGGGCTGCGCGCACGCGGAGGAGCTCGGAGATCTTTTCGTCGACCTCCGCGATCTTGTGCTGGGCCTGGGCTCGCACCTCGGCGCAATCGGCGGCCGGGTTGGCGCGCAGGGCGAGGAGTTCCTGCGTCTCCTTCAGGGAAAACCCGATCCTCTGGGCCTGCCGGATGAAGCGGATGCGGCCGACCACCTCGGGCGAGTAGGTCCGATACCCGGCTCCTTTGACGGGCTGCTCGATCAGACCTTGGCGCTCGTAGAAGCGGATGGTCTCGACGCCCACGCCGGCGTCCTGCGCCGCCTTTCCAATGGTCAGATCCCGCATGTGCTGTCCTGGCATCACCAAGTCCGCAAGAGCCTAAAGTACGTACCATAGTACGGAGTCAAGCGGTCCCTTGGCAGCGTTGGCGACGGGCTAGGGCCTGTTGTCGCTTGAACTCTCTGCGAGGATGAGCGTTTCCCCGCTTTGAGCGAGGAGACACGATGCTGACGGACGCTCAGTGGGCCGAACTGGAACCGCTGGTGGAAGCCTGCCGGCCCAAAGGCAAGACGCCGCCCCAAGAGCTGCGCCGCACGATCTCAGCCATCCTCTGGCGGCATCACAACGGCGCCTCTTGGAGGGCCATTCCAGCCGAGTTGGGTCCCTGGTGGCAGGCCGCCCAGATCTTCATCCGCTGGGCGCGCGCCGGCGTCTGGGAGCGGCTGCTCGACCTCGTGCAGAGCCGCGGCGTCGCGCTGGGCATGGTGTTTCTCGACGGCACGAACATTCGAGCCCACCAGAAGGCGGCGGGCGCGGCCAAAAGGGGGGATCTGGAGCCGAGCGAGACCATCGTGAAGCTCTTGGCCGCTCGCGTGGCGGCTATGGCACCAAGGCCTGCGTGATCGCCGATGGACGGGGCCGCCCCGTCGGTTTCCGCCTCGCGCCCGGTCAGGCGCATGAACTGCCCCACGCCCTTCCGCTGCTCGATCAACTGCCCGGGGTGCCGAAGTGGGTGGTGGCCGACCGTGGCTTCTCCAGCCACGGCTTTCGCGAGGCGATCTGGACCGCCGGGGCCCGGCCCGCGATCCCGACCAAGAGCAACGAGGCCCCGCTCGCCTGTCCTGACTGGATCTACACCAATCGCAACATCGTCGAGCGACTGTGGGCGCGCCTCAAGGAATGGCGGGCCGTTGCCACACGCTACGAGAAGACTGCCGTCAGCTTCATGGGCGTCCTCTGCCTCGCCGCTACGCTCCTCTGGATCAAGTGACGACAGGCCCTAGTGAGCTATAGGGTCTAGGGAGATCATTCCACTGCGGCCAAGGCCTGCTCGATGCAGTAATCCGGGTGGCGGATGCGCGCTGTGGCCGGATTGAAGAGGGCCTCGACTGTTTCCCTGAGCGGCGTCTGGTCCAAGCGTTCGGCGACCCGGTCTGACTTGACCGGTGATCCTCCCTCGGTTTCACGGTTCTCCCTCACTTTGATATTGGTGGCGAATTCGGCGTGCCTCCTGCGATGAGAGGACGACCGCGCAATGCGCTTGAGCGACGATGCAGCCCCAAGCCAGCCAGGGGTGGGCGATGTCGCTCGACGTGAAGCGCACGTACGTCGTGCCTGACCAGACCGCGCAGGTCGCGCGGGCGATCTTTCCGAATGGCAATCCGGTCATGCGCCTCTACGACGACCTGTATAGGGTCGTGGCGGATCGCGACTTCGCCGACCTGTTCCCGGCCCGGGGACGGCCCGCAGAGGCACCGGCCCGACTCGCGCTCGCGACGCTCCTGCAGTTCATGGAGGGGCTGACCGATCGGCAGGCCGCCGACGCGGTTCGCACGCGGATCGACTGGAAATACCTGCTGTGTCTGGAACTGACTGACGTTGGCTTCGACCACACTGTCCTGAGCGAGTTTCGCACGCGCCTTCTCGCGCACGGGGCGGAAAGCCGCCTCCTCGACGCAACTCTCAAACTGGCGCGAGAGCGCGGACTGCTGAAGGGCGGCGGACGCCAGCGCAGCGACTCCACGCACGTCCTCGGGGCGATGCGCACCATGAGCCGGCTCGAAGTCGTCGGCGAGACATTGCGCTACGCACTGAACGCGCTGGCGACGGTGGCGCCCGACTGGCTGCGCGCGTGCACGACCCCGACATGGGCCGAACGCTACGAGCTCCGAGCGAGCGAGTTTCGGCTGCCCAAGAGCCAGACTGGGCGCCGGGCGTGGGCGGTGCAGACCGGCGTCGATGGCTTCACGTTGCTGGCTCTCGCCACAGCGGACGGCGCGCCGCCGGTTGTGCGGGACGCCGCGGCCCTTGAGACCCTGCGGCGCGTCTGGGTGCAGAACTTCCTGGTCGAGCACGGGCCGGAAGGCGCCCGCGTCGAGTGGCGGACGAATGATCAGGTGCCGCCGTCGGGTCGCTACATCGGCTCGCCCTACGACGTGGAGGCGCGCTACGCGAGCAAGGGCGCGACGGTGTGGAGCGGCTACAAGGTGCACCTGACCGAGACGTGCGACGAGGGCACCCCGAACCTGATCACCAACGTTGAGACGACGACCGCCGCGGTCTCGGACGACGCCACGACTTCGACCATCCACGCGGCGCTCGCTGCACGGGGCCTGCTGCCCAAGACCCACATTGCCGACACCGGCTTTGTGAATGCGGCGCTGTTCGTCGACGCCCAGGAACGCTACGGGGTCGACCTGATTGGCCCGACGCGCGGCGACCGACAGTGGCAGGCGCGGGCCGGCGCTGGGTTCGCCGCACGGGACTTCGCCATCGACTTCGTTCAGCAGCGGGCAACGTGTCCAGCCGGCAAGCGAAGCCAGAGCTGGACGCCGGCGCTCGCCCGCGGCACGACGCCGGTGATCAAGATCAAGTTCGCCCCCAGCGACTGCCGAGCGTGCCCGCTCCGGCCGCAGTGCACGCGCGCGAGCACTGCACGCCGGGCGATCACGATCCGCCCAGAGGCGCAACACGAGGCTTTGCGCGTCGGGCGGGCGCGGGAGCAGACCGCGGATTTCGCAGCCGAATACGCGCGGCGGGCCGGCGTCGAAGGCACGATTGCCCAGGGTGTGCGGTCATCTCGGCTCCGACGAACGCCGTACTTTGGGCACGCGAAGACGCACCTTGCCCACCTGATGACGGCAGCCGCGATGAACTTGGCACGCTTGCTGCGGTGGCTGGCAGACGAACCAAAGGCGCGAACACGGCACTCAGCCTTTGCGCGGCTGCATCAACTCGCGGCCTGACTGAGCTGTGCCGAATTCGCCACCAATATCACTTTGCGTGGATCAGGCAGCGAGGAGGACGTGGCGACGGAGGAGTGCGAAGCTGGCGCGGCCGTACATGGTGCGTTTGAGCATCTTCAGCCGACTGATCTGCCCTTCCGCCTGCGCGTTGCTCCAGGACGTCGTCAGCGCCGCCCGAACGGCCGCCCTATCCTGCACCAAGCCGGCTGCGAAGGTCGCCAGCGCCGCGACGCCACAGCTCCGCGTCTCCAAGAGCCATCTGTCGAGTTCGCCGACCGCATCCGCCGGTCGGTCGCCGCCCAGGCCGCAGGCGCGCACCAGCATCGTGAACCGCTGCGCCAGATCGGCCACGCGTGCTGCCTCGGCATCCTGCCGGATACGAGCGAGATCGTCCGTGGCGCGGGGCGGCAGTGTCGCGACGGGTTGCCCCAGGATCTAGGCCAGCTGCTTCGGAGACGCGATTTGGTTCTGCTCTGGTACCCTCGGCGCGCGTCGCGCCGGTCCGCGACAGCCACTAAAAAACTAAAACAGGGGAGGATCAGGTGATGCCCGTGATCCATCTCGCCCGACCACCGCCACCAGGGGCGGTCTCGAACTCCTCGAAGTCGTGAAAGGGCGTGTTCTGATGCATCATTGCACTGCCTGCAGGACGAGCCTGCGTTGGACCGGGTCCGCAAGGCCGGGGATCTTTGCGGCGAGGGTGAGCGCCCAGGCGCCCTGCATCGAAAGATCGGTCTCGAAACGGTAGTAGCCGGGCAGTGTATCGGCCTGAAGCTCCAGCGGGGCCGCCATCTGGCCCATCCCGTCAGGCGACATGTCGATCCGGCTGATGAACAGGACCGCGTCCGGAACCACCTTGCCGGTGCGCTCGTCGACGAGCCGGACCAGGATGGTCGTGCCGTAACCCTGCTTCACCTCACGCTCGACGAGCTCGAAGGCATAATGGTCCGAAGCGGCGCGGCTCAAGGACGACGCGACGGCGACGCCAGCGCCCATGAGAAGCAGCACCAGCGCGAGAGTGCGCCATAATGGGAGGCGCCGCCACGTGGGGGCGGCCGCAGCAGGTGCTGCGGCCAGCGGTGGCGTGCGAGGTGGGGTGCTCAAAACTCAGGGCCGCCGGCAGTGCCGCCGAGGTTTTGCTGAGCTGGCGGGCGCTCCGGGAACTGCGCGTTGCCGCGCGTGCTGCTGCGGAAGTCTCGTCCCTGGACGTCGCGCAAGACGCGCGTGCGGTTCGGGCTGCCCGCGAGGCTCCCCGTCATCTCCGGATCACGCAGGGCGGGCTTGAGATATGATGCTTGGAGGCGCGGACCGGTCCGCGTCTGCCAACTGGGCGCGGCCGATGCCGTGCCCACGAAGGCCAATGTTACGAGAGCAATGCCACCGAAAGTTTCATGATCTTGTCCACCGTCCTTTGAGGGAGCGCCCTTGCTTCAGTGCCATTGCTCATGGAGTTCGGAGCTCAAAATCTTTTCGTTACATCCGGATGTGCGGGATGCCCGGCGCCTTCCCGACATCGCCGGGATCGAACATCGGCACGCCGATGCGTGGCCTTCTCGGACTGTGCTCCGAACTCGACCAAGAGACGCGTCCCCTCACGCCTCGCCAAGCCGTCGTAAAGCCGGACGATCAACGCCGACCGCGGCGGCATCGGAATGGCCGGCTGGGCAACGAGTCTGTGAGGCTTGTCGCCTGCGCTTACTTGAGTAGGCCGAGGACACGAAAGCCCGGCCGCGGCAACGGACGCCGCTACCGGCGCCCTGTGCCGTGATGTTTTAGCCCGTCTTATTCACCGGGCAGTGGCTTGCGGCGTGTTTTGGGCTGATGGCGCGCGGGCTCGGGCGTCTGTTCTGACGCGTGTGGACCTGGATCGTTCTGTCAGCACTGGAGGGACGGGAGCGGGTTTGTGGGGGCATCACGGCCCCTTGGTTTAGCCAGGTGCTGGGGGCGAGCGTGGTCGCAAGATGGCTCAGTAGGTCGGCCTCAGGACAGGCGGTGGCGAAGGCGAGGCGAACCCGGCTGGCGGTCTCGCGGATGCGGGCGCCGAGCTTCAGGAGGCGCAGCCGGAGCGTGGCGAACTCGGCCGTGGCGAGGCGGTGCGCTTTCGGGATGGCCTCACGCACGCTCAGCATCAGCCAGTAGGCCGCCGTGTGCAGGACGAGCCGCATCTGGTTGGCGGCGGGATGCCGGCACGAGGTACGGTCGGAGGCGAGCTGGCTCTTGTGCAGCTTGATCAGGTTCTCGGCCTGTCCGCGGGCACAGTACAGGTCGGCATAGAGCCATTCCGGCGTGCCGGTCGTGATGTTTGTGACGACATAGCGGACGTCGAGGCCGAGCCGGGTCGCCTCGATACGGGCGACGACGCGCCCGCTCCTGCCGCCAGGATTTGGCCGCGTGCCGGGTCTCGGCAAAGCCCCGCACCGCGTCCTCGTTGTCGATGGCTCGCACAACTCTGATGTGATCGGCCGTCTGTTCCACCTTGGCCGCCAGCGCTTTGGTGCCGGTCAAACCGAAGACGTAAGCGACGCGGTTGTTCTCGCACCAGTCCATTGCCTCGGGCCGGCCGTAGTGGCCGTCGCCCCGGATGGTGATCGCGGTGTTCGGCCAATGACGGCGGATCGCCCGGACCAGGCGGCGCAGATGTCCACGCACTTCGCGGCCCGGGCGTCTTGCCCGGCCGCAGGATCATCGCGACCGGGCGGCTGGTGGCGGTGTCGTAGACGTGGATCGGCAGAAAGCAGCGCTCATCGTGATGGGCGTTGAACAGCGACAGTTGCTGCTGGCCGTGCACCACGTCGCACGTGTCGTCGATGTCCAGGGTGACGGCGTCGGGCGGGACGGGGTAGCTGGCGCAGTAGAGGTCGACCAGCACCCGCCCGAGCCGGATGAGGTCGCGCAGACCCGGCGTGTTCTCCAGCCGCGAGACGGTGGGCTGGCTCATCAGGTCGTGCCCGCTCTCGGGCAGGCGGCCGCAGGCGAGCTTGAAGGCGGGGTCGGCGCAGGTGGTCGAGGTCGTCCGCATCCTCATACCCGCAGGCAATCGCCAGGATGCGCGCCAGCAGGATCTCGGGCAACGGATGCAGAACCCGGCTGGGGTCACGCCGGTCCGGGATCACAGCAGCGAGCTTGTCGGCAATGTCCAACCGCCGGGCGGCCTGGGCGAGCAGCAGGACGCCGCCATCCGAGGTCAGGCGTCCGCCATCGAAGGCGGCTGTGAGCTTCTTGCCCCGAACGGATGGAAACGCGAACGGGAGACACGTAGGATCGGACATGGCGGGCGTGGCAGGCTCGGTGCGATCTGAAGGCTTGGCGTCAGCACCCAATCCCTAAGCTACAACAATGCTTTATGCTACGCTCGCCACCCCAGATCCACCGTCCTCGTGAATAAGACGGGTTAGAACTTCGCGCCGGCGGGCCTCGGCTGACGGTGCGCAGGTCGACGCGGGGCGTTGTTGATCGAACCGGTCGTCAGGTCTCTCGGGGGCGGAGCGAGCGTCGACGGTGCAGCCGCCGTCCGGTGATTCCTCCACGATGGGGGCAGCGACTCCCAATACGCAGCCGAGGCCTGATTTGGCAGGCCCGAGACTAGGAAAGCTCCGACGCCCAGAACGACGAAAGTTCTTTTCATGGCGGGATCCCTTTTATGCTCTTGAAGCTTGATGCTTCTTCTTGCAATTTCGGAATGGCCGCTCACGTTACAAGGCTGGGCGAATAGTTGGTTAAGTCGGACACGCTCTCTCACTGCTTCAGCCAGGGGGCGCTCTGCGCCGTTGCGCTGGCTCTCACGGGCGATGCACGCTCTTTCGCTAGACGTATGAAGATGCTTCGAAAATCACGTCGCGCGCGGTGCGTTTTGTCGGTGTCGGTGCGTCAGCCCTGATCCCTGCGCCCGCTGAAGTGAAGAGATAGAAGCCGTCACGCTGTGCTGCGGTCCGGGCCGTAGCCTTATCAAAACCGCGTATTCTGAAGCCTCTTTTTCCGAGGGTGCCTCGGAACCACCAAGCGGCGCCGAAGAGGAACGCGGGGATCACGCGACTTGTCGGGACTGCGCAGAACAGATCCTGAGCGAACCGGCTCTCGAAGATGAGGTATCCCGAGCTGCACCCCGGCATGCTGAGCGAGGCGGAGCAGGCGCTCCCAGACACCAAGGCGGGTCCAACGGACGAAGGTCTGCGCGGCGCGAGCCCAGGGACCAAACTCAGCTGGGATGGCGCGCCACTTGGCCCTGCTCTGATGCCGCCAGAGGATGGCCGAAATCGTCCGGCGCTGATCCTGCGGCGGGGTCTTGGCCCTCGGCCGGCGTGCCTCGATCAGCGGCTCCAGCTTTCTCCATTCTGCGTCGTCCAGCATCTCTCCTCCCAGTCAGGAGGAGCAAACGCCCGCACACGGAACACGTTCAAGGCAAACAGGCCGTAGACAGCCGATCCTTGCGGACGACACCATCGACACTTCAACCCGCAATTGGCAGCTTTGGCCGTGTTGTTCCGCCGTCCGGCGAAAGTGCACCGATGATGTTGCACTCAGCAATGGAGCCGCAACCACAACGATCGATGACGTCTCTCAGTTCATTCGACAACCTCATGAGGTCGGAAATTTTCTGCTCGATCTCCGACAGATGCGCACGTGCGATAATGTCCACCTCTGCGCAAGACCTGTCGCGCTGGTCCGCCAGGGCGAGGAGTTCCCGGACCTTCTTCACCGTGAAGCCCAGGTCGCGGCTGCGGCGGATGAAGCTCAACCGGCGCAGGTGCTCGTCGCCATAGGACCGATAGTTGCCGTCCGTCCGCGGCGGAGCCGGAAGCAAGCCCACCCGCTCGTACCATCGGATCGTCTCGACCTTGGTGGCCGTCGCCGCCGCGAGGTTGCCGATGGTCATCGCATCGATCCGCGACATGCCCTTGACCCTATAGTTGCTACAGGGTTCATATAGGGGCGCTAAGGCTCGAAGCAATCGTGCGAGCCGTGGAGCAGAACATGTCCAACGCCGCTGTCGCCGCGGCCCCGCCGGTCCCTGCGAACTTGGTCTCGCTGCGATATCGGGTGAAGGGCATGGATTGCCCGAGCTGCGCGGGCAAGATTGAGACGGCGGTCAGGCGCCTGCCCGGCATCGCAACGGTTCGGGTGAACTACACCAGTCAAACCCTCGACCTCACGCTTGATGAGACCGGAACGCCGCGCGACGCTCTTGAGCAGCGTGTCGGGGCGCTCGGGTATCCCATCACGTCCCTTCCGACGGCGGCGGATCTGGCCCGATCGCAGGCGGCCAGCCTCGACGCCTCACTGGCCAAGGTGGAAGCAGAAGACATCGACCTGCCGTTCTGGCGAACCCCCAAGGCCACTCTCGCCATCGCGGTTGGTTCCCTTTTTGCGCTCGGCTTGCTGTTCGACCGCGCAATGCCCGAAGTAGCAGGCGAGTTCGCGTACTGGCCTGGAGCCCTTGTCGGACTTTCCTTCTATGGCCGGCGCGCATTCGCGGCTGCGCGGAATGGCTCGCCTTTTTCCATCGAAATGCTGATGTCGGTGGCAACGGCCGGTGCACTCGCAATCCACGCGGCCGAGGAAGCGGCCGTCGTCGTCCTGCTCTTCACCGTCGGCGAGATGCTGGAGGTCGTCGCAGCTGGGCGGGCGAGGGCCGGCATTCGCAGCCTCGTCGCGCTGGTGCCGAAGATGGCCCGCCTCGTCGACGACGTTGACGGATCGGCGCGGGAGGTGCCCGCTGTCTCCCTTCGCATCGGTCAGACCGTCGTAGTGCGTCCGGGCGACAGAGTGCCGGCCGACGGAGTGGTGACGGACGGGGCATCGAGCCTCGATGAGTCCCCCATCACGGGCGAGTCGGTGCCTAAGGCCAAGGAACCCGGTGACGCCGTCTATGCTGGCAGCGTCAACGCCGACGGTGCTCTTCAGGTTCGTGTGACGCGGAGGCCGCTGACAACATGGTCGCGCGCATCCTGCACCTGGTCGAGGAGGCACAGGCCTCGAAGTCGCCGACGGCGCGCTTCATTGATCGGTTCAGCGCGATCTACACCCCCCTCGCGTTCGCGTTCTCCGTCCTGGTAGCCGTGGTGCCGCCGCTACTACTCGGCGGGGACTGGGGCACTTGGATCTACCGCGGGCTGGCCCTCCTGCTGATCGCCTGCCCCTGTGCCCTCGTACTCTCGACGCCGGCCGCCATCGCCTCCGGGCTAGCGCGGGTGCGCGGCGCGGGCTGCTCGTGAAAGGCGGCGCGGCTCTGGAGACCATTGGTCGGGTGCGCACGGTCGCCTTCGACAAGACGGGCACGCTCACGGCGGGACGTCCCCGTGTCACGGACATCTTACCCTTCGGGCCGGATGCTTCGGAACGTTCCATTATCAGCCTTGCCGC